>DAINRN010000119.1:8487-8831 GCA_036741815.1 Acidobacteriota bacterium | reverse complement strand
GCTGATCGTGGCTCTCACGCCGCCCGAGAAGTGGGGCGATTACCGCGCGCAGGGTCTGACGGACATCGCGCTGCGATGGCTGGGCGAGACCGACCCGCGGCCGCTTTTCCTGTGGGTCCACTACATTGACCCGCACACGCCCTACCAGGCCGATCCTGCCCTCCTCGACCCCGCGGCGCTGGCCGAGATGGTCCATCAGGAGCAGCCCCCGCTGCGCGAGGACGGAACCGTGGTCGGCGAGATCTTCGCCGCAACCGACCTCGTGCGGAGCGGCGCGCTGTGGCTCGGGCCGCGGGATCGCGACCGTTTGAGGGGGTACTACGCCGGGGAGGTGGCGTACACCG
>DAINRN010000119.1:7874-8477 GCA_036741815.1 Acidobacteriota bacterium | reverse complement strand
GACACGCACATCGGCCGGCTGTTCGAGGCCCTGCGCGCCCGCGGCGCCAAGCGGAAGGTGGTGGCCGCGCTGACGGCGGACCACGGCGAGGAGTTCTGGGATCACGGCCATTTCGAGCACGGCCACGACTACTACCGGGAGATCACCTGGGTCCCGCTCGTCTTCTGGGGCGCGGGGACGGTACCGGACGGAAGGACGGTCACCACCCCCGTCGGCCTCGTCGACGTCGCGCCCACGCTCGTCGAGTTGGCCGGCCTGCCCGCGATGGTGCCGCAGACCCCCGACGAGGGGCGGTCGCTCGCCGGCCTGTGGAGCACAGCCGACGGGACCGAAACGCCCAGCGCCCCTGCACGGTTCTCGGGTGGGGACGTATACGGCCTGCCAGCCGTGCTGGTAGAGCACGGACCCTGGAGGTTCATCCTGCGCGCCAACGGCGTGCAGGAGCTGTACGACGTGACGCACGACCCGCAGGAACGCCATAACGTCGCCCTCGAGCATGTCGACGTCTCGGAGCGATTCCGCCAGGCCCTCGAGCCCCAGCTGGCCGCGCTCATGCATACCGCCAAAGGCGCGACGGAACAGAAGATGACCCCAGGGCAGCTC
>DAINRN010000119.1:0-7864 GCA_036741815.1 Acidobacteriota bacterium | reverse complement strand
TTCAGGGCGAAGCCGTTTGGAGCGCGTTGCCGGAGGCGGTGCGAGAAAGCGCCCGGCGCCGTGAGCCGCACGCCTACGCGACGATCACGCGCGGGCCGCTTCGCGGCGGCGATGCAACGCGACTCCAAGAGGAAACGATGGGGCGCTTGAAGGCCCTCGGTTACGTACGCTGACTCCCGAGCGACGTCGCCGCCGCATCTCCTCGCACGGTTGAACCGGCCCGCGCCACCCTGTACAATTTCTTTCCCACCTCGGGCCGCTAGCTCAGCTGGGAGAGCGCCTGGTTCGCAATCAGGAGGTCGGGGGTTCGATCCCCCCGCGGTCCACCAACTGACAGCTCGTGCTGATCGCGTGAGCTAGCGGTTCCGCAGCAACACGATCAGGTCGGCGATCTCGTCGATGAGGGCGATGTCCAGGTCTCCGTCGCCGTCCGCGTCGAGAGGGAGCGCGCAGGACCCCGCGACGGGAGCGGTGGTCGTGGTGCCAACCGCGAAGGCGCCGCGTCCGTCGTTTCGGAGGATGGTCCAGCCGCGCTCGAAGTTGGAGACGATCCAGTCGAGATCGTCGTCGCCGTCGAGGTCGCCCAGGTCCGACGCGAGGCTGAAGCGGCCGACGGAAACCGTCTGGGTCCGTTGGAGTCCCCCGCGGCCGTCGCCCAGCAGGATCGACGCGTTGTCGGAGGGGCCGTTCGCGGTGGCGACGTCCGCCGTCCCGTCGCCGTTCAGGTCGCCCGTGGCGAGCTGCCAGACCTGGCCTAACGCCGAAGCGGACGACAGGCGCGAGAAGGTGGCGTCGCCGCGGCCGGCCATGACGATCACCTCCTGGCTCCGGTAGGCGCCGACCACGAGATCCAGGATCCCGTCCCCGTTCATGTCCTCGGAGGCGAGCGCCCACTCGCCGTCGCCACCCGAGTCGAAGAAGGCGGGGGCGCCGAAGCGGCCCTGACCGTCGTTCAGGAGAAGGGAGACGTTGCCGGTGTCCGCGTTGGTGTTGACGATGTCCGTGTCGCCGTCGCCGTCCGCGTCGAGCACCGCTATGCCGCGCGGGGTGCGGCCCACGGTGACGTTCTGCGCTGGGCCGAAGGTGCCGTCGCCCCTCCCCAGCAGGATCGATACCGTGTTCGCGTCGATGTTGGCCACGCAGATGTCCGGAAGACCATCCCCGTTGAAATCCGCCGCTTCGGACGGGCTCGCCCTCTGTCCCACCGGCGCAGGCGGCAGGAAGTCGTCGAAGAGGCCCGAGCGGTCGCCGCGGTTCAGGAAGACCCGCACGTCCGCCGAGTCCTCGTTCACCGTGGCCAGGTCGGGGAAGCCGTCGCGGTCCAGGTCCGCCGCCACCCCGCCGTAGACGCGTGTGCCGGGACCTCCCGGGAAGCGAGTGGAGAGGGTGCCGATGGCGTCGAGGCTCAGGCCCGTCGGCGTGGTCCGGGTCCAGAAGCGGTAGTGGAAGCCCGACGCCGCCAGAGGGCCGTCTTCGCTGCGCAGCCCGGTCAGGTACACGGTGACCTGCTCACCCGCCTGGAACGGCCGGTTGGGTATGAGGGTGACGGTGCGACCGCCGTCGGTGAGACGGAACTCGCCCTGCGCGGGCCCGCTCCACCGGCCGAAGACGGCGAAGGCGCGCGGTGTGACGGATGTGCCCTGGACGGGCCGGTCGAAGTGGACGGTGATCGCGGCGTCGGTGGGGGCGGTCCGTCCTTGCGCGGCGGGCTCGACGCTCATCACCCGGAGCGCAGCGGGGTTGGCCGGCGGCGTGCTCTCTTCCCCGCAGCCGGCACATGCGAAGAGAAGTACCAGCGCCGGCCAGCGTCCCCACGGCATCGCTCGCTACTGAATGTAGCCCAGGCTCCTGAGGCGCTCCAGCTCTTCCTTGCTCAGGTTCTTGGCCGCCTCGGTGTCCGGCTTGAGGCGGGCGGCGGCCGCCATCTTGCGCCAGCCCTCCAACGTCTTGGCGAGGCGCGCCACTTCGTCGGGATGGGCCGACGCGACGTCGTGCGCGTCCAGCGGGTCCTTCTCGTGGTCGTACATCTCGAACTCGGCCTTGCCGTCCGGACGCTTCGTGTTGTGGATGAGCTTCCAGCCGCCGAGGATGACGGCCTCCGACGCGGTATCCCGGGGCGGCGGGGTGCCCAGGTTCTTGGTCTCGGCCTTCTCGGAGATCGCCGGCCGCGAGCTGGGCGCGCTCGCGCGCACGGCGCCCTGGCCCGATGCGCCGGTGAGGAGCGGTCTCAGGCTGTGGCCCTGCACGCCCGGCGGAACGCGGAGCCGGCTCAGCTCCAGGAGGGTCGGCATGACGTCGACGGTCTGCACGGTCTCGTCCACGGTCTTGCCGGCCGGCACCACGCCCGGGCCCCAGAGCACGAGCGGCATGTTGTTCATCTCTCCGTACACGCTCTGGCCGTGGAACGAGCGGCCGTGGTCGTAGAACTCCTCGCCGTGGTCTCCGGTGAACACGAGCAGGGTCTTGCGGTCGAGTCCGAGGCTCTTCAACCGCTCCACCACGCGGCCGATCTCTACGTCCATCGCGCGGATGGATCCGTCGTACCAGCCGCGGTCGTGCTCGATGAAGGCGTCGGGATCGATCTTGCCCTTCACCAGCTCCTCGCGGCTGGGCATGCCGAAGGCCTTCAGCAGCGGGTCGGCGATGAACTTGCGGGCCTCCTTCTGGAGACGCTCGTGCTCGCGGGCCTGGGCGGGGTCCGCCCACAGGGCGTCGTACGGCGGGTACGGCTTGTAGGGATCGTGGGGGTCGGCCACGTGCAGGAAGACGAAGAACGGCACGTCCCGGTGCGCCTCGAGCCACGGCAGGAGGCGGTCCACATACTCCCGGGACGTCTTGCTCGAGTTGCGGTCGGGCAATGACGAATCCTCGTGGACGACCTCGAAGCCCTGGTGCAGGTTCGTGAACTTGCCCGTGAAGAGGATCGACGAGAACGAGAGCGTGGCGTAGCCGGCGTCGCGGTACACCTCGGCCAGCGTCACCGCCGAGCCGGGGAGACGATCGGGGAAGTCCTGCACGCCATGCGTGGACGGGTAGAGCGAGGTCATCAGCGACGGCGTGGCCACCTTCGTCCACGAGGCCTGACCGACGAGGTCGCGGAAGAGCACGCCTTCCCGCGCCAGCCCGTCGATCACGGGGCTCGTCGGACGCATGTAGCCGTACACGCCGAGGTGATCGCGCCGCAGCGTGTCGGCCCACACCAGGATGACGCCCTGGGGCGTGCCGGCGGTCTTCCCATCGCCGGCCGCGGGCGTCGCGCCCAGGTTGCGCACGGTGGGGTTTCCCCAGAAGCCGATCGTCCCCGGTTTCCCGGAAACGAGTGAGAGGGTCACGGCGGCCTGCCTCCCCCCATACGCTGCGAGGTCCACGGCGACCGTCTCCCAGCGCTGCGGCCGCGTGACCGTGCGCTCCAGCGCGGTCGTCTCCGTCCCGCCCGCCGGCCGCACCGTGACCCGGAACGTGACGGGATCGTCCTCGACCGTGCCCAGCGCCACCTCCAGCCGGGACCGCGCGGGGAGGCGGAGATCGAACGCGATCGACTCGGGCGAGCGGCCCACCAGCGTCTCCTGGTAGATCTCCGACAGCCCCTGCCACCCCAGGCCGGACGCCACCGCGGCCAGGTGCTCACGGCGGCGGATGAGCCGGACCGACTCGACCTCGAAGGTCGCCCCCGCCTTGTCCCCCGGGCGCAGGAAGACGTGCCGGACCCGCGTCCCCGCGCCGTTGAAGGGCGTCTTCAAGGTGTAGGTGCGCATCTCGCTTCCGGCCACGGCGGGGCTCGTGAAGGCCGGCGGGAACGTGCGGGCATAGCCCATGAAGACGACGGTGTCGATCTTCTCCGAGCTGGAGAAGCTCATCCCGACCAGGCTGCCGGCGGAGAGCCGCAGCCGGACCTCGACCTCCTGGACCGGGTCGGGGTCGTCCGCTCCGGTGGCAGGCTCGAAGTGGACCAGCGGCAGGTCGTCGGTGGTGCGTCCCACCAGCCGCCCCTCGCGGATGGCCAGCCCGGTCACGCCATTGAAGGCCTCCCAGCCGCGCGTAGCCGGGCTCTTCGCCTTCTCTCCCGGCTCGGCCGCCGGCGCCGGCCCGTCGAAGCGCCACTCCGTGCGGGCCTGCGGAAGCGCCGGCGCCACGCGCGCGGAGACGAGCTCGGGCTTGTAGAGGTCCGTCAGGCGCAGGGCGACGGGCTCCGATTTCGTCCCGCCCGTGCCGCCCGTGCAGGCGGCCAGGCCGAGACCCAGCAGTAAGGCCCGTCGTCCAGTCCTGCCCATGCCGACCTCCCCCCGCGAAGTAATTGGGGCGGGATTCTATCCCTTCGACCTCTCCCCGGCGACCGGGAGTAAACTCGCCCTATGAAGACCCAACTAGAACGTGCGGCCACGTTCGTTTGCCGGACGTGGCTCTTGGCCGTGCCGGTGCTCCTCGTGGCGTTCCCTGCTGTCGCCGAGGATCCGCCCACCGATACCGCGCCGCGGCAGACGGTGGTTGCCGGGAAGGAGTACGGCGCCAGCTGGCTCTACCGTTTCCTCTTCGGCGCCGACTACCGCGACCTCTGGACGACGCCCGTGTCGCTGCCCGTCCTCGACATGGAACGCTTCGGGGGCGGGTTGCAGCCCGTGAGCATCGTGGGGCACGGCCAGAGCAAGGCCCTGGCGCTGAAGGGAGCGGACGGGCATTCCTACACCTTCCGGCCCGTCCTCAAGGATGCCTCGGGACTCCTGCCCGTCGAGCTGCGGGAGTCCAAGGCACGGGACTTCGTCCAGGACCAGATGTCCTCGGGGCACCCCGCGGGCCACGTGATGGTGCCTGCCCTGCTGGACGCCGTCGGCATCCTCCACAACGTTCCCCGGCTGGTCATCATGCCGAACACGCCCGCCCTGGCCGAGTTCCAGCGTGACTTCGGCGGCGCCGTGGGAGACATCGAGGAGTTCACGGGGACGCCGGGCTTCGGGGGGACGCTGGAAACCATCGACGGCGAGGAGATGTGGAAGCGCCTCCGGGAGAGCCCCGTGGTGAGGGCCGACGCGCGCGCCTACCTCAAGGCCCGCCTCGTGGACCAGGTCATGGGCGACTGGGACCGGCACCGCAATCAGTGGCGCTGGGCGCGGATGCCGGATCAGCCGCGCTGGCAACCGATCCCCGAGGACCGCGACAATGCCTTCGTGCGGTTCGAAGGTTTCGTGATCGGGATCCTCCGGCCCACGTTGCCGCTCCTGGTCAAGTTCGGCAGGGATTACTCCAGCCTGCTCGGCCTGACGTTCGACGGCTGGGACGTGGACAAGCGCATCCTGGCCGAGCTGGAGAAGCCGGCGTGGGACGAAGCCGCCCGCGAGGTCAAGACCGCGCTCACGGACCCGGTGCTGGAGCGCGCCGCGCACGCGATGCCGCCGGAGTACTTCCAGAAGGACGGCGCCCGGCTGCTGGCGGGCCTGAAGAGCCGGCGCGACCGGCTGACCGAGCACGCCGACCGTTTCTACCGCTTCATCAACGGGACCGTGGACGTGTTCGGCACGGACCAGGCGGAGCAGGTCACGGCGCGGCGCGATCCGAACGGCGATCTCGAGTTGAGCGTGGGCGTCGCCCCCGGGGCGGAGCCGTACTTCCGGCGCCACTTCCGGAAGGGCGAGACGGATGAGGTCCGCGTCTATCTGCTGGGCGGCGACGACCAGGTCGTGGTCAGCGGCGGGCGCCACGGCGGGGTGCTCCTCCGCGTCATCGGCGCCGGCGGCAAGGACGTCCTCGACGACACGCAGGGCGGCGGCACGCGCTTCTCCAGCGCCGATCCGGACGACCAGGTCCAGTCCGGGCCCGGCACGCACTGGGACCGCGGCGCCTACGTGGCGCCGGTGAACTCCAGCGCGGAGTGGATCCCCCCGCGGGACTGGGGGCGGCACACGTACCCCGCCTTCCGCATCACGTACGAGCCGGACCTGGGCGTCCTGCTGAATGCCATGGTGTACACGACCGGATACGGCTTCCGCAAAGACCCCTTTGCGGACCACCAGATCTTCCATCTCACCTACGCGGCCGAGGAGAAGGACTTCCGCGCCGCCTACACCGGGGACTTCCGGTCCGAGAACTCCTCGCGTCGCCTGGGCCTGGCGGCCCTGGGATCCGGAATCGAGGTGCAACGCTTCTTCGGCTTCGGCAACGAGACTCCCATCGAGGGCGAGCCGGACGACTACAAGATCGACGTGCGCCAGTTCGCCCTGGCTCCGACGCTGGGCTGGGACCTGGGGACCAAGAGCGACTTTCGGATCGGCGTCATCGGCAAGTATTCGGATTCGGACACCGACACGAACCCCGTGCTGGGCGGCGCGGATGTCTACGGCGAGGGCACGTTCGGCCAGGTCGGCGCCGCGGCGGGCATCCGCGTCGACACCTCGGACGGCATGGGCTTCCCCGCGAACGCTTTCCGCCTCGACGTCACCGGCACCGTCTACCCGGCCCTCTGGGACGTGGAGAGCACCTTCGGCAAGGTGTTCGCCGACACGCGCGTCTACCTGACCCCGGGGGGCGGATGGCAGCCCACCCTGGCGTTGGGGGCCGGCGGCCAGAAGGTCTTCGGCGATCGCGTGCCCTATCTCGACTCCGCGTTCCTGGGTGGCCGCATGCGGATGGGCCGCTACGACTCGGGGACCCAGGGAGGGGTGCGCGGCCTGCGGCCCCAGCGCTACGCGGGCGACGGGTCAATCTACGGCAACGCCGACCTCTATCTCCCCGTGACGCGCACGTCGTTCCTCGGCTTCCCCTTCCAGTTCGGGCTCCAGGGGTTCGCGGACGCGGGGCGGGTCTGGGTGGACGGCGAGTCGTCGGAGAAGTGGCACAACGGGCTCGGCGGCGGCGTGTACTTCACGTCCCCCGGGCGACGGAACGTGGTCAGCGTGCTCTTCGCGAACAGCGAAGGGCGGACAGCGGTCTACTTGCGGGCCGGACTGGCCTTCTGAGCCGTCCCTCCGTCAGCCGTTGGCCGCCTTCTCCTGCGGGGAGACGTCCCACACCAGGCTGCGCAGGCCGGTGAGCGAGCTGCTGACCCGCAGCGTGCCCTCGCGGACGAGCTGCTGGGCGCCGTGGCAGATCGCGTTGAACAGGCCCTGGATCGGCAGAGAGGTGATCCCCGGCTGGAAGCCGACCCAGGCGTTGCGCCCGCTGGCCTTGGCCACGTAGAGGGCGCGGTCGGCCACGCTGATCACCTGCTCCCAGGAGAGCGCGTCGAGCTGCTCGCGGAAGAACGGGTAGCAGGCGAAGCCGATGGAGCAGGTGGTCCGGACCACGCGGCCCTCGCCGATGTCGAAGACGTGCTGGCCGACCCGCGTGCGGACCCGCTCCGCCAGCTCGATCAGCCCGTCGCCGCTCAGGTCGCGCGCCACGAGCAGGAACTCGTCGCCGCCCCAGCGCACGATGATGTCCGAAGAGCGGCTGCACGCCACCAGCAGGTCGCGCAGCTGGCGCAGGACATTGTCCCCCGCGGCGTGGCCCGCGGAGTCGTTGATGGTCTTGAAGTGGTCCACGTCGATCATCACGAAGGCCAGGTCGAGCAGGTCGGGGGTGATGGGGCCCTCCGACAGCCGGTTGTACCGGCGGTGCAACAGGGCCACTTCCTTCTCGATGTACTCGGTGAGGAAGCGGCGGTTGGCCAGGCCCGTCAGCGAGTCGGTGATGCTCGCCCGCGCCAGCTCGTCGTTGGCCCTCTCCAGGTCGGTCTGCCGCGCCGAGAGCTCGCGCGTCCGCTCCTGCACCCGGAACTCCAGGATCCGCGCGTATTCGGCCTCGCGGGCGAACTTGCGCTTTTGGGAGCGCACGCCGGCCAGCACCGCGCCCATCAGGCACAGCGAGTAGCCGGCGTAGGCCGACGGGGTGGCCC
>DAINRN010000118.1:0-8862 GCA_036741815.1 Acidobacteriota bacterium | reverse complement strand
CGGCGCGGAAGGCGGGGGCCATGTCGCCGCGATGCTACACTCGCCGGGAGAATGCCGCTCTTCCGCAAGATACTCATCGCCAACCGCGGCGAGATCGCCGTCCGCGTGGCGCACACCTGCCGCGTCATGGGGATTCCTACCATGGCCGTCTTCTCCGACGCGGACCGGGACGCACTGCACGTCCGCGAGGCGGACGAGGCGGTGGCCATCGGGCCCGCCGAGGCCGCGCGGTCCTACCTGGACATCGAGGCGGTGGTGGGGGCGGCGCGGAAGACAGGGGCCGACGCCGTGCATCCCGGCTACGGCTTCCTGAGCCAGAACGGCGACTTCGCCGACGCCGTGGCGGCGGCCGGCCTCACGTTCATCGGGCCCCCCGGGCCCGTCCACCGCGCGATGGGGGACAAGAAGGGCGCGCGCCGGCTCATGGCCGCGGCCGGCGTCCCCGTCGTGCCCGGCTACGACGGCGACGACCAGCAGGACGCGACCCTCATGGCGGAGGCCGCGCGCATCGGCTGGCCGGTGATGATCAAGCCCTCGCGCGGCGGCGGGGGCAAGGGCATGCGGGTGGTGGCGCGGCCGGAGGACTTCCTCCCGGCGCTGGCCGCCTCGAGGCGCGAGGCCCGCGCCGCTTTCGGCGACGACGTCGTGGTGCTGGAGCGCTTCGTGACCCGGCCGCGGCACGTCGAGGTGCAGGTGCTGGCCGACGCGCACGGCGCCGTCATCCACCTGCTGGAGCGCGAGTGCTCCATCCAGCGCCGCCACCAGAAGGTGGTGGAGGAGACGCCCAGCCCCGCCCTCACCCCCGAGAGCCGCGCAGGCCTGTGCGCGGCGGGCGTGGCGGCGGCGCGGGCCGCGGGCTATCGCAACGCGGGGACCGTGGAGTTCCTGCTCGCGCCGGGCGGCGCCTTCTTCTTTCTCGAGATGAACACCCGCCTGCAGGTCGAGCACCCGGTGACGGAGGCCGTGACGGGGCTCGACATCGTGCGGCTGCAGATCGAGGTGGCCGCGGGCCGGCGGCTCCCGATCGCGCAGGCGGGCGTGATCGGGCGGGGCCACGCCCTGGAGTGCCGGCTCTACGCCGAGGACCCCGAAAACGACGACCTGCCGTCTCCCGGGCGCATCCTGCTCCTCGCGGCGCCGGAGGGGCCGGGCGTCCGCTTCGATGCCGGCGTGGCCGCGGGGTCCGAGGTCACCGTCCACTACGACCCGCTGCTGGCGAAGATCGTGACCTGGGGCTGGGACCGCGCGGAGGCCGTCGAGCGCATGGCCGCGGCGCTGCGGAGGACGGCGGTGCTGGGCGTCGTCACCAATCTTTCCCGCCTCCAGGCCGTGGTCGGCCATCCCGCCTTCCGCAAGGGCGACCTGCACACCGGCTTCCTGGACGAGCACCTCCGCGAGGCGGCTGTGCCCGTCTGCCCGCCGCCGGAGGCGGTGGCCGCCGCCGTGGCCGCCTTGCAGCGCACGCGTCCCGGAACGCGGGCGGCCGGCGTCACGGTGACGGATCCCTGGGCGTCGCTGGGCCCGTGGAGACTGGGCTGATGCGTCTTGCCTGCGGCGGCGACCGGCGCGAGGTGGACGTCCGCGAGTCGCGCGGCGGCCTCCAGGTGATCGTGGACGGCGCGGCCTTCGCCCCCGTCGTCGACGAGACGGGGCCCGGGACGTTCCTCTGGCGGGACGGCGCCCGCGCCGAGACGTTCCACTGCGTGAGAGAGGGCGACACCATCCACCTGTCCTGGCGCGGGTCCGTCTATCGCCTGGTCGAAGAGAGGGAAGGCGGCCCCGCCGGCCGCCGGCACCCGGCCGGGGGCCTGGAGGCCCCCATGCCGGGCAAGGTCATCGCGGTGAAGGCGGCGCCCGGCCAGGCGGTGCGGAAGGGGGACGAGCTCCTGGTCGTGGAGGCCATGAAAATGGAGAACGCGATCCGCGCCCCCCGCGACGGCACCGTGCGGTCCGTGGCCGCGCGGGTCGGGGACATGGTCGGGCCGGGGACGGTCCTGGTAGAGCTCGAATGAAGACCCCGCGCCGCGTCACCGTGGTGGAGGTCGGCCCGCGCGACGGCCTGCAGAACGAGGCCGTGGCCCTGAGCGTCGACGACCGGGCGCTCTTCTGCGAGCGGCTCCTGGAGGCGGGGCTGCGCGTGGTCGAGGTGGGCGCGTTCGTCTCCCCGGAGAAGGTCCCGCAGATGGCGGACTCCGACGAGGTCTTCCAGCGGGTGGCGCGGCGGCCCGACGCCCGGCTCCCCGTGCTCGTCCCCAACCGCAAGGGCTTCGAGCGGGCGCGCGAGTCCGACGTGCGCGAGATCGCGGTCTTCACGGCCGCCAGCGAGACCTTCAACCGCAAGAACATCAACGCCAGCATCGACGAGTCGTTCCTCCGCTTCCGCGAGTTCGCCCCCGAGGCGCACAAGGCCGGCATGTGGGTGCGGGGCTACGTCTCGACCTGTTTCGGCTGCCCCTACGAGGGCGCCGTGGACCCGGCCAGGGTGGTGGAGGTGGCGCGGCGCCTGGTGGAGGAGACGGGCTGCCACGAGGTGTCGATCGGCGACACCATCGGCGTGGCCGTGCCCAGCCAGGTCGAGGACGTGATCGGCCGGCTGTCGGCTGCCATCCCGCTCGAGCAGCTGGCCGTCCACTTCCACGACACCCGCGGCACCGCCCTGGCCAACGTCCTGGCCGCGCTCCAGGTGGGCATCGCCACCGTGGACAGCTCGGCGGGGGGCCTGGGCGGGTGCCCGTACGCACCCGGGGCCAGCGGGAACCTCGCCACCGAGGACCTGCTCTACATGCTCCACGGCATGGGGATCGAGAC
The DNA here is from genome assembly GCA_036741815.1 of Acidobacteriota bacterium. GTDB lineage: Bacteria > Acidobacteriota > Vicinamibacteria > Fen-336 > Fen-336 > DAINRN01. Next base: position 6,054 of record DAINRN010000118.1, on the reverse strand, counting down.
CGGCGTTGACCTCAAGAAGGTCGCCGCCGCTTCGCGGTCCCTGGGCGGCCGCCTCGGCCACGCCCTTCCCAGCCGCTATCTCCAGGCCACGTCGGGGGTTTGACACTCCCGGAATTCGGCTCCTAGAATGAAAAACCCTTGACGCCGGCGGAACGTTGGGTGGACGACGTCGCGCAAACGACGCGGCCGGACCGCGTCGTGTGGTGCGACGGGTCCGAGGCGGAGAACGCCCGCCTGTTGGAAGGGATGCTGTCCGACGGGACGCTCATCGCCTTGAGCCGGGAGCGCGCCCCGGGCTGTACCCTCCATCGGAGCCACCCCTCCGACGTGGCGCGGACCGAGCACCTGACGTTCATCGCCAGCCGCCGGCAGGAAGACGCCGGCCCCACCAACAACTGGATGGCGCCGGACCAGGCGCGCGAGCGGGTCGGCCCCCTCTTCCAGGGCGTGATGAAGGGCCGGACGATGTACGTCGTGCCCTACGTGATGGGCCCGCCGGGCTCCCCCTTCAGCAAGGTCGGGATCGAGGTCACGGACAGCCCGTACGTGGTGGCCAACATGCGGATCATGACCCGCATGGGCCGGCGGGCCCTCGACCAGCTCGGCGGCAGCGACGAGTTCGTGCCGGGCCTCCACTCCACGGGGGACCTCTCGCCCGACCGCCGCTTCATCGTCCACTATCCCGAGGACCGCCTGATCTGGAGCGTGGGATCGGGCTACGGCGGCAACGCCCTCCTGGGCAAGAAGTGCTTCGCCCTGCGCATCGCCAGCACCATGGCCCGCGACCAGGGCTGGATGGCCGAGCACATGCTGATCCTGGAGCTCGAGGTCCCGGGCGGCGAGGTGCACTACGTGGCCGCGGCCTTCCCCTCGGCCTGCGGCAAGACCAACCTGGCCATGATGGTCTCGCCGTTCGAGGACCAGGGCTACAAGGTCCGGACGATCGGGGACGACATCGCCTGGCTGCGCCCGGGCGAGGACGGCCGGCTCTGGGCGGTCAACCCCGAGGCCGGCTTCTTCGGCGTGGTGCCGGGCACGGGGCCGGAGACCAACCCCAACGCCATGGCCACCATCTCGCACGACACGATCTTCACGAACGTGGCCCTGACCCCCGACGGGGTCCCGTGGTGGGAGGGCAAGGACAAGAGCCCGCCGCCGGGCCTCCTGGACTGGCAGGGCAAGCCCTGGGACCGCACGGGCAAGGCGGCGCATCCCAACGCGCGCTTCACCGCGCCCGCGCGTCAGTGCCCCAGCATGTCGCCGCGGTGGGAGGACCCGGCGGGCGTTCCGCTGTCGGCCATCATCTTCGGCGGCCGGCGCGCGCGCCTCGCCCCGCTGGTCTTCCAGAGCCGCGACTGGGCCCACGGCGTGTTCGTGGGGGCCACCATGGGATCCGAGACGACCGCCGCTGCGACGGGCCAGGTCGGCATCGTGCGCCGCGACCCCATGGCCATGCTGCCCTTCTGCGGCTACAACATGGGCGACTACTTCGGCCACTGGCTGCGCATGGGCCGCTCGCTGTCGCGGCCGCCGGTCGTCTTCCACGTCAACTGGTTCCGCACCGGCGCCGACGGCCGCTTCATCTGGCCCGGCTTCCGGGAGAACCTGCGCGTGCTCATGTGGATGATGGACCGCGTCCGCGGCAAGGGAGGGGCCGCGGAGACGCCGGCGGGGCTGGTGCCCACGCCCGAGGCCCTCAACGTCGACGGCCTGAGCCTCTCCCGCGCGGACGTGCAATCGCTCCTCCGCGTGGATCGCGAGGAGTGGGCGGCGGAGGTCCCGGAGATGCGGGCCTTCTTCGACAAGTTCGGCGACCGCCTGCCCGCGGACCTGACCCGCGCCCTGGACTCGCTCTCGAGCGAGCTGGCGACCGCGTCGGTCTAGCTCAGGCCGCGCTCGACTCCACGGAGACCTCGACCAGGTCCTTGAGGATCTCGGCCACGCTCTGGTAGCGCCGGGCCGGCTGCTTCTCGAGACAGCGCAGGATGATGGCCTCCAGCTCGGCGGGCAGCCGGGCGTTGAACGAGCGCGGGGGCGGAGGCGGCTTCTGGATGTGGCCCAGCACCACCGCCATCACCGTGTCGCCGGAGAAGGGGAGGCGGCCGGTGAAGATCTCGTAGAGGACCACGCCCAGGGAGTAGATGTCGGAGCGGAAGTCGGCGGAGTGGCCCTGGGCCTGCTCCGGCGGGATGTAGTCGGGCGTCCCCATCACCGTGCCCGCGGTGGTCAGGCCGGACGCGCCCGCCTCCATCTCGGAGACGCGCGCGATCCCGAAGTCCATGATCTTCAGGTCCCCGCTCTCGGGCAGGATCAGGATGTTCTGGGGCTTGATGTCGCGGTGCACGACGCCCTGCTGGTGGGCGGCCTCCAGGCCCTGGCAGATCTGCTTCGCGATGCGCAGGCCCACGCCCAGGGGCAGGGCCCCCTTGCTCCGCAGCAGGTCCTTCAGGGTCACGCCCTCGAGATACTCCATCGAGATGTAGGGGGTCCCCGCGGTCTCGCCGAAGTCGTGGGTGCGCAGGACGTTCCGGTGAGTGATCCGGCGGGCCAGCTTGATCTCCTGCTTGAAGCGGTCGAGCAGCGTGGGGTCGTCCTTCAGCACCTCGGAGCGCACGACCTTGAGGGCCACCACCTCGTCCAGCTGGCGGTCGCGCGCGCGGTAGACCACGCCCATGCCGCCCTTGCCCACGGTGCCGAGGACCTCGTAGCGGTCCGCGAAGAGGCTCCCGCGCGCGGAGTCGCCCCCGACCTGCGTCTGGACGGCGCCGATGGCCAGCGTCGCCTGGTCGGCCAGCTGCGTCTGCTCGGACGGGGAGGCCGCGGCCGCGCTGGAGGCGGACGTCGAGGCCGCCCGGCGGTCGCCGCCCGTGCGGCGGTCGCCGCCCGCGGGAGCGCCCTTGCGCACGCCGGTGAGGCCCTCGCGCAGGAAGCCGATGAGCTGCTCCTTCTCCCGCAGGTCGGCGAGCAGGCGATTGAAGGTCCGGGCCAGCACGCCGATCTCGTCCCGGGTGTCGACGGAGACCGCGCCGGCATAGGACCCGTTGCGCGCCCTCTCGACCAGGCCCGCCAGGTGGCGAACGGGCCCGGTGATGCGCGAGGCCCCGACGTAGGCGAGCGCGAGGGCCAGGGCCATCACGCCCAGCGACACCAGCAGCAGGCTCTGGCGGAAGCGGCGGAAGGAGGCCGTCTCCTCGGCCATGCTCCGCAGGGCCATGACCCAGCCGGCCGTCTCGCCGGTGGCGGCCCGGAGCGGGACCTGTATGCCCACGTACCGCTCGCCGCCGAGCTCGAGTTCGGCGGGCGCCTTTCCGCCCGCCGCCCCGGCGCCCGGCCGCGCCAGCGCCTGGCGGAGCGCGGGCTCCTTCGGGCCCAGCGACGAGACGGACACCTGCGGCTGTGCCGCGCCCGGGATCAGGTACGCGATTTCGCTGTGGGTGAGCTTGCGTATGTCGCTGGCCAGCGCCTCGTTGATCTCGTAGCCCGCGATGAGGACGCCCTTGAGGTCCGGCCCCGTCACCATGGGAACGGACACCGCGTGGTAGAGCCTCTCGCCCTGCCTCCAGACGGTGGCCGACTCCTCCCCCTCCAGCGGCTTCGTCACCAGCGGGTCCTTCGAGAGGTCCTCGCCCTGCGCCCCCGGCCGGTCCGTGCGCGCCACCACCAGCCCCGCGGGGTCGGTGGCGATGAAGAAGTCGGCCTTGATCTCCTGGTTGCGCTCCTTGAGCGTGTCGAGGATCGAGGCCTGGTCCTTGGTCTCGATGAGGCTCTTGAAGAACGGGTCGTTGCCGAGCACGCGGATCCCGAGCTTCAGCTTGTTGTAGCGGTCCGCCTGGAAGGTCTCCCAGACCTGCCGCGTCTCCGACAGGCCCCGCTCGATGTTCTCGCGCGCCAGCCGGTCGGCCTGGAAGGTGGTGAAGGCGAGCGAGCTCGCGACCAGCGCCACCACCAGCAGGCTCGTGAACAGGAGGATCTTCTGGGTCAGTCCCATGGTGCGTCCCCCGCCTCAGTGACGCCGGTCAGTACTTCTCGTCGGTGGAGTAGTCCTTGCCGAACTTGTTCTTGTGCGGCACCGGCTTGAAGCCGGAGGCGTCGAGGGACATGGGCTTGGCGGTGAGGTGGCCCTGCCCCGGGACCACGATGTCCTGCGACGCGTTTCCCGCCTTGTCGTGCCACGCCGTGAGGGTGTAACGCCCGGCGGGCACGCCCTCGATCGTGAAGGAGCCGTCCGCGGCCGCCTTGGTGAAATAGGGGTTGTCGCGGACGAGCACCACCGCGCTCATCTGCGGGTGGATGTTGCAGTAGACGCGCACGAGGCCGGGGTGCTGGAAGGTCTGGGACCCGCTCTTCGGCCGCTTGTAGAGCTGCAGGTCGAAACGGTTCTCGCCCGAGACCGAGAAGACGTTGTGGAAGATGGGATCCTCGTTCGGGAACTGCACGGTGCCGCCCACGGGCACCACGGTCACCCGCGGCGTGAAGGACTTGCCCTTCATGACGACGGAAGGGGTGGCCGCCGCGGGGACCTTGGGCCTGGGGCGGGCCCCTTCGACGTAGACCACGACGTCGGAGAGGTCGGTGGCCTTCCGGCCGCCCTTTTCCGTCAGCTCCACCCGTCCGCTGATCGTGCCCGCGCGCGCGGGCGAGGCGGCCAGGAGGAGCGCCAGTGGCAGCGCCCAACGCAAGGCGTTCACCTCCGAAAGCGCGCGATTGTATCACCGGCGGCCCGGGCGCTGTCGCCGCGCGGGGTTTGCTGACATAATCGCCGCCCGCATGTCGCCGCTTCCGGCCCTGCTCCTGTCCGCCGCCGCGGGGGCTTTCGACGGCGAAGCGGCGCTGCGGCACGCCGCGGCCCTCGCCGCCCTGGGCCCGCACCCGTGGGGATCTCCGCGGGGGCGGGCCGCCGCCGCCTACGTCGCGTCCCAGTTCCGCGCCGCCGGGCTGACGGACGTCCGCCTGCAGGAATTCGAGAGCCACGGGATCCGCGGGACGAACGTGGTCGCCGTCCTGCCCGGCGAGGGCACGGAGATGGTGGTGGCGGGGGCGCATCACGACAGCGCGGCGCCCGACGCCGCCGGCGCCTACGACGACGGGGGCGGGGTGGGGGTGCTGATCGAGTCCGCGCGGGCGCTGGCCCGCCGGCCGCGCCCGGCGAGGACGGTCGTGTTCGCGTCCTGGGACGGCGAGGAGGCGGAGTCGCACCGCGTGGGGGCGTCCGCCGCCGGCTCGCGCGACCACGTCCGCTCGCTGGGGGCCGGGGCCCGCCGGGTGGTTGCCGCCTTCGACATCGAGATGTGCGGCTGGAAGGGCGGCCGGCCCGTCTTCCATCCGATCCCCTACGCGGACCCGCTTCGGCCCGGCTCCTATGTCGTGACGCCCGCGTGGCTCATGCGGGCCGCGCTTGGAGCGCGGCGCGGTCCGGTGGCCGCGGGCGTGGGCGACCCATACCTGTCGTGGCTCTACCAGGCGGCCGTGCGGACGTTCCGCGTGAGCCTCTACGGCGACGACGTCTCGTTCCTCCAGTCGGGCGTGCCCGCGGTCTTCGTCTCCGACTCGTCGTTCTCGGGCTTCTACCCCTACTACCACCAGGCGGAGGACACCGCGGACAAGATCGACGCCGGCTCGCTGGCCCGGATGGGCACGCTCGCCCTGGCGGTGATCGACGCCCTGGTCAAGGTCCCCCGCGGTCCCGTGTCGCAGCCCACGTGGTTCGCCGCTTTCGGGTACGTGGTGGGCGCTTTGCCGCTCGTGGCCCTGGGCGTGCTCTCCCTCGTTCCCGGACTGGCCGCGGCCAGGAGCGGACGGGCCTTTCCCCCGCGGCTCGCGCACGCCGCCCTCTTCGGCCTGCTGCTCTGGCGGAACCCCGTGCCGGCGTTGTGGGTCTTCCTGGTGGCCAACCTGGTGACCGCGCGGCCCCGGCGGCCGTGGACGGCCCCGCTCGCGCTCCTGCCGCTCGCCCTGCTCCTCGTCCTCGGGGCCGCCGCCTGGCGGCGCGGCTTCGTGACCGGCCTCTGGCTCGCGCCCTGGGAGGTGGGCGCCGCCCTGGCCGGCCTGGCCCTG
>DAINRN010000117.1:0-8887 GCA_036741815.1 Acidobacteriota bacterium | reverse complement strand
CATCGGCGGCGGGCGGAGCGGCCGCGCCGGCGGTCGGCGGCGGCGCCGACGTCTCCTGCTTCTCGCCTCCGCCGCAGGCCGCGGTCACGGCCACGGCGGCCAGCACGAGAACGGCGAAACGGTTTCCAATGGACATCACGTGAGCTCCTCTAAATGGTTGCGGCCAATGTTGGATCCGGGATCTCCGGAAATGAGATCGTGGGTTTCAGTCTGGCAAGCGTGGCCGGGGTTGTCAAGGATTGAGGGTGGGCGACGGCAATGCGGACGGCGCCGCGAGCTGCAACGCCACCACCGAGCGGTCCCGCAGCCCGATGTAGAGACGCCGGCTCACGAGCAACGGCGGGGTGCGTATCTCCGCGGAGGTCCGCATGGATCCGAGCTTCCGGCCCGTGCGCCCGTCGAATCCCACCACCTCGTTCTCGAAGCAGGCCACGAGCACGGCCGTCCCCAGGAGCTGGGGGCCGCCGAGCGGGCGCGAGGGGAGGCCGGCACGCCAGACCATCTTCCCGCTCCCGCGCTTCAGCGCGTACAGGACGTTGTCGTGGGAGGCGAAGATGACCTTGTCCTCGAGGAGCGCCGCCGGGCCCTGCACGTCGGCGCCCACCTTCCAGCGCCATTCCTGGTGACCGTCCTTCGCGCGGAGGGCCACGAAGCGGCGATCCGTGGTACCGACGAGGAGGCGGTCGCGGTCGTCCACGATCGGCGCGGCCACGACGCCGGCGGCGGGGAAGGCCCAGAGGAGGACGCCCGTGGCCGCGTCGCGGCAGCGCAACGGCCCGTCCGCCTCGCCCGCCAGGACGCGCGGGCCCCAGCCGAGCGGCACTCCCCTGACCGCGGGTGGCGCCGGCACCGACCACCCTGCGGCGCCGGTCCTGGGGTCGAGACGGGCCAGCCCCTCGCCGGCCACGAGCACCGCCTCCGCCGATACCACGGGCGGGATGGATCCGGCGACGGTCTCCGTCTTCCACCGCGTCCGGCCCGTCTCCGGCTCCAGGCCCCACACGCTGCCGCTGGCGCCGCGCACGACCACGAGGCCCGGGGCGGCGCCGACGAGGCCCGGCCGCTCCGGGACTTCCCACGCCACCTTGCCCGCTGAGAGGTCGATGGCGCGCACCACGCCGTCGAGGGTGGAGACGAAGAGCCGCGTCCCGTCGGTGGCCAGGGGGCCGTCGATGGCGTCGCTCAAGGCCGCGGTCCAGCCCGTCTCCACCGGAAAGACGTCGGGCGGGAGGACGGGTCGGCCGTGGCAGGCCGCGGCGGTCACGAGCATCGCGGCGATGAGCGTGCGTCGCAAGGGGCGCGACTATACCATCGCGGCGCGGGGCAAAAAGGGAGGACCTGCGCGGCCGCGAGCGGAGGTTATAATCCGCTTTTCCTACAGATGACCCACGACCGCGTCGTGATCCTCGACTTCGGGTCCCAGTACACGCAGCTCATCGCGCGCCGGCTGCGCGAGCTGCAGGTCTACTCCGAGATCCTGCCGCCCGGCACCTCCGTGGCCTCGCTGCGCGTGCGGCGGCCGCGGGGCATCGTCCTGTCCGGCGGACCGGACAGCGTCTACGCCAAGGGCGCCCCCATCTGCGACCCGGCGCTCTTCGGCCTGGGCGTGCCCGTGCTCGGGATCTGCTACGGGATGCAGCTCATGGGCCACCTGCTGGGGGGCGAGGTGAAGGGCGCGGGCTCCCGCGAGTTCGGCCACGCGGAGCTCGAGCGGAAGGACGGCTCGCGCCTCCTGGAAGGAGTGACCTCGCCGACGCACGTGTGGATGAGCCACGGCGATTCGATCCTGCGGCCGCCGCGAGGCTTCGCGGTCACGGGGTCGACTCGCAACACGCCGATCGCGGCCATCGAGGACGCCCGGCGCGGTCTGTTCGGCATCCAGTTCCACCCCGAGGTCAACCACACGGCCGAGGGCAAGAAGGTCCTGGCCAACTTCCTGGACGCCTGCGGGTGCCGCCGCGACTGGAACGCCGCCTCGTTCATCGAGGAGTCGGTGGAGAAGATCAAGGCCCAGGTCGGCGACGGGCGCGTGATCTGCGCGTTGTCCGGCGGGGTGGATTCGGCGGTGGCGGCGCTCCTCGTCCACGCGGCGGTGGGGGACCAGCTCACCTGCGTCTTCGTCGACAACGGCCTGCTGCGCAAGGACGAGGCGGGGCAGGTGCGCCAGCGCTTCGCGCGGAAGCTGCAACTGAAGGTCGTCTTCGCGGACGCCTCCCGGCGCTTCCTGGCCCGGCTCAAGGGCGTGTCCGACCCGGAGCGCAAGCGGAAGATCATCGGCAAGGAGTTCATCGTTGTCTTCCAGGCGGCGGCGAAGAAGGTCAAGGCCGACTTCCTCGCCCAGGGAACGCTGTACCCCGACGTGATCGAGTCCACGTCCGTGCGCGGGCCCTCGGCCGTGATCAAGAGCCACCACAACGTGGGCGGCCTGCCGAAGAAGATGAAGCTGAAGCTCGTGGAGCCGCTGCGCGAGCTGTTCAAGGACGAGGTGCGCGCGGTGGGCCTGCGGCTGGGCCTGGACGAGGAGTTCGTGCACCGCCAGCCGTTCCCCGGGCCAGGCCTGGCCGTGCGCTGCCTGGGGCCCATCGACCGCAAGCGCCTCGACCTGCTCCGGGAGGCCGACGACATCCTGGTGCGCGAGGTCAAGGACGCCGACCTCTACCGCTCCCTGTGGCAGTCCTTCGCCGTCCTGCTGCCCGTCCGGTCCGTGGGCGTGATGGGCGACGACCGCACGTACCAGTACGCGGTGGCGATCCGCGCCGTGGAGTCGGCCGACGGGATGACGGCGGACTGGGCCCGGCTGCCCCACGATCTCCTGGCCCGGGTCTCGAGCCGCATCGTCAACGAGGTGCGGGGCATCAACCGCGTGGTCTACGACGTCAGCAGCAAACCCCCTTCCACCATCGAGTGGGAATGACGGAGTTCGTCCACCTCCACACCCACACCGAGTACAGCCTCCTGGACGGGGCGTGCCACATCGACGAGCTGGTGGAGCAGGCCGCCAGCATGGGCATGAAGGCCATGGCCGTCACCGACCACGGCAACATGTTCGGGGCGGTGGCCTTCCACGACGCGGCCATCGCGCGCGGCATCAAGCCCATCCTGGGCTGCGAGGTCTACGTGGCGCCGGGCAGCCGCCACGACAAGACGGGCGGCGGGATCCAGGAGGCGTACAACCACATGACGATCCTGGCGTCCGACGCGGAGGGCTACCACAACCTCGTGAAGCTCGTCTCGCTGGGCTACACGGAGGGCTTCTATCACCGGCCCCGCATCGACAAGGACGCGCTGGCCGCGCACAGCCGCGGGCTCATCGGCCTGTCGGGCTGCCTGGCGGGGGAGATCGCGACCCAGATCCGGTCGGGCCTGGAGGCGGAGGCCCAGCGCACCGCGGCGCATTTCGCCGACCTCTTCGGTCCCGACCGCTTCTACCTCGAGCTCATGGACCACGGCATCGAGGACCAGGCGAGGGTGAACCAGGGCCTGCTGCGCCTGCACGGCAAGTCGGGTCTCCCGCTGGTGGTCACCAACGACGCCCACTACCTCCGCAAGGAGGACCACCAGGCCCACGACGTGCTCCTGTGCATCGGCTCGGGCAAGAAGGTCCACGAAGAGGACCGGCTCCGCTTCGACACCGACGAGTTCTACCTGAAGAGCCCGGAGCAGATGGCGGCGGTCTTCCCCGACCGCCGGGACGCGCTGGCCAACACGGTGAAGATCGGCGAGATGTGCTCGTTCGAGCTGAAGGGCGCCAGCTCGCTGCCCGCCTTCGCCGTCCCGCCCGGCTTCACGACCACGAGCTACTTCGAGAAGGTCACGCGCGAGGGCTTCGCCGAGCGCCGCAAGACGCTGGAGCCCCTGGCCGAGGCCGGGCGCCTGCGCCATGCCCTCACCGATTACGAGTCCCGGCTCGAAATGGAGATCGGCGTCATCCAGCGCGTGGGCTTCGCGGGCTACTTCCTGATCGTCTGGGACTTCATCCGCTTCGCCCGCGAGCGGGGCGTGCCCGTGGGCCCGGGCCGCGGCTCGGCGGCGGGCAGCCTGGTGGCCTACGCGCTCAAGATCACGGACATCGATCCCATCGAGCACGACCTGATCTTCGAGCGATTCCTCAACGAGGAGCGCATCAGCCCGCCCGACATCGACATCGACTTCTGCGAGAACCGCCGCGGCGAGGTGATCGAGTACGTCACGAAGAAGTACGGCCGCGAGAACGTGGCCCAGATCATCACCTTCGGAACCATGAAGGCCAAGGCGGTGGTGCGGGACGTGGGGCGCGTCCTCGACATGTCGTACGCCGACGTGGACAAGATCGCCAAGATGATCCCGTTCGACCTGAAGATGACGCTGGACAAGGCGCTCGAGGAGTCGCCCGCGCTCAAGGACGCCTACCAGAAGGACCCTCGGGTCAAGGAGCTCATCGACATCTCCCGGCGACTCGAGGGAACGACGCGCCACGAGTCCACGCACGCCGCGGGCGTGGTCATCGCCCCCGAGCCCCTGACCACGTTCGTGCCCCTGGCCTCGTTCAAGGGCAACACCGCCGACCTGACCACCCAGTACGACATGCACGGTGTGGAGCGCATCGGCCTCCTGAAGATGGACTTCCTGGGGCTGCGCACCCTCACCCTGATCGACGACTGCGTGAAGATGATCGAGGCCCAGACGGGGGCCCGCATCGCGCCGGACAAAATCCCCGTGGACGACGCGCGGACCTACGAGCTGTTCACCTCGGGCAAGACCTTCGGCCTGTTCCAGTTCGAGTCGGACGGCATGCGCGACATCCTCCGGCGATTCAAGCCCGACCGGCTGGAGCACCTGACCGCGCTCAACGCCCTCTACCGCCCCGGCCCCATGCAGATGATCGATGACGTGATCCGCCGCCGGCACGGGCAGACCAAGGTCAGCTACGAGCACCCCCTGCTGGAGCCCATCCTCTCCACGACCTACGGGGTCATGGTCTACCAGGAGCAGGTCATGCGGATCGCGTCCGCCCTGGCCGGCTTCACGCTGGGCGAGGCCGACATCCTGCGCAAGGCCATGGGCAAGAAGAAGGCCGACGTCATGGCCACCCAGATGGACAAGTTCCTGAAGGGGTGCGCGGCCCGCGGCGTGCCGGAGAAGAAGGCCAGGAAGATCTGGGACCACATGGAGCAGTTCGCCGGCTACGGCTTCAACAAGTCCCACTCCGCGGCCTACGCCTGGCTCGCCTACCAGACCGCGTACCTCAAGGCGAACTACCCCGCGTACTTCATGGCCGCGCTCCTGACGTCGGAGCGCGCCAACACCGACAAGATGGTGGTGTACATCGGCGAGTGCCGCGAGATGGGCATCCGCGTCCTGCCGCCCGACGTGAACCAGTCGGACATCTTCTTCAGCGTGACGGGGGGGTACACACCAGGGACGCACCCCCCCGCGGCTTCGCCTCCCCCCCCTTCCGCTCGCGCCGAAGTGAATTCGGCGCTCGCTTCCGATTTCCCCAACGTCATTCGCTTCGGGCTGGCGGCCATCAAGAACGTGGGCGAAGGCGCGGTGGAGGCGATCCTGCGCGCGCGCAAGGACGGTCCCTTCCGCTCGCTCTTCGACTTCTGCGAGCGGGTGGACCTGCGGGCCGTGAACCGCCGGGTGGTGGAGAGCTTCATCAAGAGCGGGTCCTTCGACTCCCTCGACCCGCGGCGGGCCTCCCTCTACGCCGCCCTCGACCGGGCCATGGAGGCCGGACAGAAGGATCAGCGCGATCGCGAGCAGGGGCAGTCCAGCCTGTTCGGCGGCCTGGACGACGGCCCCCACCCGGCGGCCCCGGAGCGCGTCCGCGACGTCCCCGAGTGGGGCGAGGGCGAGCGGCTGGCCTTCGAGAAGGAGTCGCTCGGCTTCTTCATCACCGGCCATCCCCTGGAGCGCTTCCGCAAGGAGCTGGAGCAATGGGCCACCGCCACCACGGGCCGCCTCATGGAGATCACCGACGGCCGCGAGGTGAGCGTGGGCGGGATCATCACCGGCCTGCGACCCATCAAGACCCGCAAGGGGGAGCGCATGGCCTCCTTCGTGCTCGAGGACCTGGAGGGCGGGGTCGAGGCCCTGGTGTTCCCCGAGACCTACAAGAAGGTGGGGGAGCGGCTGGCCGACGACCAGGTCGTGCTGGTGAAGGGGAAGTCGGAGATCCTCGACGAAGGCAAGGCACGCCTGCTCGTGTCGGAGGTCCTGCCCCTGGACCAGGCCAAGCTGGCCGAGGCCCGCTTCGTCACCATCCGGGTCCCGGTGCCCGCGTGGGACCGGGCGAAGGGCGAAAGGCTGCGGGATATACTCGGCTCGCACCGCGGGGAGTGTCCCGTCACGCTCGAGCTCGTCGAGCCGGGGTCCTTCGCGGTGGCGGTGGCGCCCAGCACGTATTTCAGGGTGAGGCCGGACGCGGCCTTCCGCGACGAGGTGGAAGCGCTGCTGGGGCCCGGCTCCCTGTTGCTCGCGCGCAGGAACGGCGATGGCGTCTGACCCGGACTTCGAGGCTCCCCTCGTCGACCTGCAGAAGCGGATCGACGCCCTCGCCCAGAAGGCGGATGCCGCCAGCGCGGCCGAGGCCGTAAAGCTGCGGCAGGAGCTCGACCGCGAGCGGCGCAGCGTCTACGCGGGGCTCACGCCCTGGCAGAAGACCCTGGTGGCGCGCCACCCCAACCGGCCCTACACCCTGGACTTCATCAACGCCCTTTTCACCGAGTTCACCGAGCTCCACGGCGACCGGCGCTACGGCGAAGATCCGGCGCTCGTGGCCGGGCTGGCCCTGTACAAGGACCGTCCGGTCGTGGTCATCGGCCACCAGAAGGGCCGCGACACCAAGCAGAAGATCTACCGCAACTTCGGCATGCCCAAGCCCGAGGGCTACCGCAAGGCCATTCGCGTGATGGAGCTGGCGGCCAAGTTCTCCCGGCCCATCCTGACCTTCGTGGACACGCCCGGGGCCTATCCCGGCCTGGACGCGGAGGAGCGCGGCCAGGCGGAGGCCATCGCCCACAACCTGATGCGCATGGCGCCCCTGCCCGTGCCCATCATCGTCAGCGTCACCGGCGAAGGGGGCAGCGGGGGCGCGCTGGCGGTGGCAGTCGGTGATCGCGTCAACATGCTCGAGCACGCCGTCTACTCCGTGATCTCGCCCGAGGGCTGCGCCTCCATCCTGTGGCGCGATCCCTCGCGCGCCGAGGAGGCGGCCATCGCCATGAAGATCACGGCCGGCGACCTCAAGGGTTTCGGGATCGTGGACGAGATCGTGCCGGAGCCCGCGGGGGGGGCCCACGCCGACCCGGAGGCGCTCTTCCGGTCCCTGGACGCTGTCCTCGACGCCCAGCTCCGCGAGCTGTCCGCGCTGCCCCGCGAACAGCTCGTGGAGGCCCGATACCGCAAGTTCCGGGACATGGGACGTCTCGGGCGCGAGTTCCTCGATCAGCCGCCGGGGCCCGGGCCCCGCCCTTGACCGTCCGGACGGTCGGCATCGTGGGCGCGGGAACCATGGGGCAGGGCATCGCCATCACCTGCGCCGGCGCCGGCCTGGACGTCCTCGTCCGGGAGCGGTCGGCGGAGGCGGCGCAGCGCTCGCTGGCCGAGATCGCGGAGTGCCTGGACCGCGACATCGCCCGCTGGAGCCGCACCGCGTCGGAGAAGAAGGCCGTGCTCGCGCGCATCCGCTGCGTGGAGGAGATGTCCGCGCTCGAGGCGGCGCAGATCGTGATCGAGGCGGTGTCCGAGGACCTGGAGCTGAAGGCCGCGATCTTCCAGGAGCTGGACCGGGTCTGCTCGCCCGAGGACATCCTGGCCACCAACACGTCGGCACTTTCGGTGACGGAGATCGGGGCCCGCACGAAACGTCCGGACCGCGTCATCGGCCTGCACTTCCTCCAGCCCGTCCCCCGGGTGCCGCTGGTCGAGGTCGTGCGCGGCCTGGCCACGTCCGATGCGACGTTCCAGTCCGCGCTCGAGTTCGTGCGCCTCATCGGGAAGACCGGCGTGGAGGTCTTCGAGTACCCGGGCTACGTCACCACGCGCGTCATCCTGCCCTTCCTGAACGAGGCCATGTACGTGGTCATGGAAGGCGTGGCCACCGCGGAGGCCGTGGACACCTCGATGAAGCTCGGCTATGGCCTGCCCGTGGGCCCCCTCGCCCTGGCCGACCAGATGGGGCTGGATGAGGTCATGCGCTGGATGCAGCACCTCTTCGACGAGCTGGGCGACGTGAAATACCGTCCGTGCCCGCTGCTGCGCAAGATGATCCGCGCGGGGCGCCTGGGGGTGAAGTCGGGGAAGGGCTTTTTCGAATACGACGAACCGGGCAATGCCACGAGGGCGAGTACCAAGCCTTAGCTGGCCTCATGGCGCGGACCAGCCGGCACGGCGCAGTCCATGGATGAGCCGACGTTGATGTGGGTGTTACCTTTCGTACTTGTCCCGGGACAAGTTGCCAGAGGGACTCCGTCTCCGGGCGAAGCGCTTACGAATTCCGAATCCGTTCCGGGACGGATCCTTCGCATGGATAACTGTTACCTTTCGTACTCGCCCCGGGGCGAGTTGCTTGGTCCCGCTCATGAATGACCTGCCCGTCGATCGCGCCCGGTTGAAGACGCAGTTTCCCGATCTGACCGATGAAGATTTGGAGGCCTACGAGACCGTCACCCGGCGGATCCTCGAGGCGAAGGGACCGGCAGAGCGAGGCGCGGTGACGAGGGACGTGCTGGAAAGGGGACGGTCCGCAAGGGAAAAGGCCGGGTCTGGGGACCGGCTGACCGAAGCGGAAAGACTGGCGCTCAGATACCTCGACGCCGTCGAGAAGATGCAGGGGACGACCGTCAAGCCGACCTAGCAGGCTGCGGAAAAACCGACAATGAAGGCCACTTTCCGCTCTCGGACT
>DAINRN010000116.1:0-8899 GCA_036741815.1 Acidobacteriota bacterium | reverse complement strand
CGTCGGAGGTCTTGCTCGCGACCTCCTTCACCATCTGCGCGCCCATGTTCTCGAGGGGCTCCTGGAGCTCGATCTCCTTGGCCACCGTCACCCCGTCCTTGGTGATCAGGGGCGAGCCGTACTTCTTGTCGAGGATGACGTTGCGCCCCTGGGGGCCGAGGGTCACCTTGACCGCATCCGTGAGGCGGTTGACGCCGCGGAGGATCGACTGCCGGGACTCGTCGCCGTACGTGATCTGCTTCGCCATATCGTTACCTGCTTCCTTCAGAGTGCTCTGGGGACGACTACGCCAGGATGGCCAGGACCTCGTCCTCGCGCAGGATCAGGACCTCTTCGCCGTCGATCTTGATGTCGGTCCCGGTGTACTTCCCGAAGAGGATCTTGTTGCCCACCTGGACGTCGAGCGCGATCTTGGTGCCGTTCTCGAGGACCTTGCCGTTGCCCACGGCCAGGACCTCGCCCTTCTGGGGCTTCTCCTTAGCCGTATCCGGGATGATGATCCCGCCCTTGGCGGTCTCGGTTTCCTCGATGCGGCGGACGAGCAACCGGTCGTGAAGCGGACGCACTTTCGTCATGTTCTGTCTCCTTTGAATCAGAGAACTGCTTTGGGAGCCGGCGCGGCGGAATGCGCCGACATGGCGGGCGCCGGCTCGGACTCGAGGTCGGCGATCACCTGCCCGATCGAGCGGCTCGGCTTGGGCCCCCGCCGGCTCGCCCAGAGGGCAGCCGTGAACGCCAGGCTGACCACCCACATCAGGCCGATCCAGGGAAAGCCGTACAGTATGAAGACGAGCCAGACGACCGACAGCGACACGGCCAATCCGGCGATACCTGTCCAGCGCCTTGACACGAAGCCCTCCATGGAGGTCGCCCTCCGAGGTCACGAACAAATGCTTTGGTGAGGAGGCTGCCCTGGGATGGGACTTGCGTCGACAGCGCTCAGGAAAGCGGAGTACCCAACACTCACCTTACGCGCGTTTCGGCAATAAAGCAAGGACAATCTGAACGTTCCACTTGGGCGCTTGCCCAGCCTGTGTTGCCACGGACCTTCGGATGTGAGAGGATGGACTTCCTTCGCGCTCCATTCGGGAGCCGCGCGGACGGCGGCTTCCCCGGCAAAATCCCCCGTTTCTGACAAGCAAGCCGGTATCGCAGAAAGAACACGACCACCATGCCCTTTTCCCATCTCGGCCTCCACCCCGACCTCCTGCGCGGCGTCCGCGAGCTCGGCTTCACCCGCCCCACGCCCATCCAGGAGCAGGCCATCCCTCCCGCCCTCGCGGGCCGCGACGTCATGGCGGGCGCGATGACGGGCAGCGGCAAGACCGCGGCCTTCATCCTGCCCATCCTCCACCGCCTCGCGGCGAAGCCCCGCGGCACCACGCGCGCGCTCGTCCTCACGCCCACGCGCGAGCTGGCCGCCCAGATCGCGGAGCACCTCGAGGCCCTGGCCGTGCACACGCCGCTGTCGGGAGCCGCCGTCTTCGGCGGGGTCGGCATGGGGCCGCAGGAGCACGCGTTCCGCAGGGGCGCCGACGTAGTCGTGGCCACCCCGGGCCGGCTGCTGGACCACCTCCGTTTCCCGTACGCCCGCCTGCAGGGCCTGGAGGTGCTCGTCCTCGACGAGGCCGACCGGATGCTGGACATGGGCTTCCTGCCCGACATCCGGCGCATCCTGAACCGCCTCCCCGCGAAGCGGCAGACGCTGTTCTTCTCGGCCACCCTGCCGCCGCCGATCGTCACCCTGGCCCGCCAGATGCTCCACGATCCGGCCACCATCGACATCGAGCGGAAGGCCGCGCCGGCGGTCGGGATCACGCACGCGGCGTACCCCGTCCCCGCCGAGCTGAAGTCGGCGCTGCTCGTGGAGCTCCTGAAGCGGGGCGAGATCCGGAGCGTCCTCGCCTTCACGCGCACCAAGCACCGGGCCAACCGCCTGGCCGATTACCTCGCGCGCCACGGCGTGTCCGCGGGACGGATCCACGGCAACCGGAGCCAGGCCCAGCGTACCCAGGCCCTGGACTCGTTCAAGGCCGGGCGGTTCCCCGTCCTGGTGGCCACGGACATCGCCGCGCGCGGCACCGACATCGAGGCCTTGTCGCACGTCGTCAACTTCGACGTCCCCCGGACGATCCCCGCGACTACATCCACCGCGTGGGGCGGACGGCGCGGGCCGAGGCCACGGGCGATGCCTTCCTGTTCGTATCGCCCGAGGAGGAGAGCGACCTCCGGGGGATCGAACGGGCCGTCGGCCGGCGCCTGCCGCGCGTGACGCTTCCGGGCTTCGACTACACGAAGCGCCCCGCGGAGAAGCTCGAGGTGCCGCTGGCGACGCGCCTGGCCGCGATGCGGGCCCAGCGGGGACAGGCCGTGCGCGCGGGCTTTCGGCAGGTGGCGCGGAGGTCCGGGCGGCCCCAGGGCCGCCCGCGACAGCGGCGGGGCTAGTAGCGAACGAGCAGGGTGCTCGTCTCCCGATCGCCGTAGTGGACGACGACGTCGACGGTCCCCTTCCCCTCGGCGAGGGTCACGTCCAGCCGGTCAGCCACTGCCGGCACCTTCCGGAACGACGCGGGCATCTGGCAATAGGTCACGCCGGGCGGAGGCACAGCAATCACGTTCATGTCCACGAAGACATCGCGCATGTCGATGCTGCGCAGCTCCAGCGTCGGGCCCGCGCCGGCCTGGGCCGGGTTGAGGATCAGCAACGAGGGACCGACCGGGACGGCCTTCCCCGCGCAGCGGAAAGGGTTGGTGGTGGCGAGCAGGCGAGCCAGCACCCAGCTTCGACGGCCCACGGGGTGCGGGCCTCCCTTCTCCAGCGTGGTGAAGACCTCCGCGTCCCATTTGAAATCCAGGAAGCGCACGTCCAGGCCCGGGACCTTGACGCTATGGACGTAGTGGGGCCTGTTGGGGGATTCCTGCGCGGCCATGGGCGGGGCGAACGTCACGAACAATGCGACGCTGACCAGAGCGGCTGGCGGATATCTCATGACTCCTCGCTTGCTCTTCCTCATCACTCGGCCTGGAGCATAGGCGTCCGGGCCCGGGCACGCTATTGGACCTTGGTCGCAGCGCCTGACGCCGTCCGCGCCTTCGGCTATGCTGGCATCGTCCGCACGCCAGCATGCCCCCTTCCTCCGCCTCGCTGAAGCGCGTCTCCGCCGCCACCACGCGGACGGGGCCGGCGCCCGCCCCGTTCAAGCCGGCACGCCACCTGCTGGCCGCGGACCAGGTCATCCGCAGCCCGCAGACCGGCCTGCGCTATCGGATCGGACGCCTGCTGGGCGAGGGCGGGTTCGGGCAGGCGTACCTCGCGCGGCGCCAGGGCACGCTGCCGGGCATCCCGGCGACGATCTGCATCAAGGTGAGCGAGCGCATCGACGGCTGGCTGCGCGAGGCCTACTTCGGCCAGCTGCTGGACAGCCATCCGCGCGCGATCCGCGTCTTCGACGCCTTCCCGCTGCTGGACGCGCGCGGCAGCGTCCTGTACTGCCTCGCCCTGGAGTACGCGAGCCACGGCGACCTCCGTGCCTTCTTGCGCCGCGCGAAGCGCTGGCCCGAGGCCGTGGTCCGCCGCGAGATCGCCGGCATCCTCCAGGTCCTGGGCCGGCTGCACCGCGGACACCTGCTGCACCGCGATCTCACGCCCGTCAACGTGTTCGTCTGCGGCGACCGCTGCCTGAAGCTCGGCGATTTCGGGATCGTCCGGCAGCAGAGCGACCGACGCGGGACGGTGGCGGACGTGCTGAACCCGCTCACGGCCCCCAGCGACATCATCGCGGGCACCGCACCCAAGTGGCAGGCGCGCGACGACGTGTACCAGGTGGGCCAGCTCCTGGGCATGCTGGTGAAGGGGGACGCGGGCGAGCGGGTCCGCACCGGCGAGATCCGCCGGCTGCCGTGCAGCGATCACCTGAAGCAGATCGTCTACCGGTGCATCGGCGAGCGGCGGAAGAGGTACGAGAGCGCCGACGAGCTGATCGAGGCGCTCCGGCACCGGCCCGCTCCCCTGAAGCCGGGCGTGCGTCAGACGCTCAAGGGCGCCCATCTGGCCTTCACGGGCATCCTCAGCAAGCCGCGGCGCGACGCCATCCGCGCCGCGCGGCGCGCGGGAGCCATCGTGCACGGCATGCCCTCCGCGCTCACGACGGTGGTCGTGCGCGGGCGCCCGAACCCGCTCCAGGCCGCGGGCCGCGAGGGCGGCCGCAAGCTGCTGGAGATCCGCCGGCTCCGCGAGAAGGGGCACAAGATCACGCTCCTGAACGAGACGCGCTTCTGGAGGCTCGTGGGCCGCGGTTGAGGGGGCACCTCGGCGGGCCCTGGCGGTCTAATGGAGGAGCGCGCTCGCTCGTGAGACCACCTGCTTTCGGATCGGGTCCTCGGCGGGACGGTCCCGTAGCCAGATGGCGAAGACGGCGTCCGCGAACGCCTTGTCGGCGATCGGAGGCTTGGCCACGCCGCTGACCGTCGTCTCGAGCCCTCCCCCCGGGACCCAGTGCAGCACGCATTCCTGACCCGCCTTCGTCGTTCCAAAGTAGGAGACGAACTGCTCCAGTAGCCTCCTGTCCGCCCCCGGCATGTGCGAGCGAAAGGTCCCTTGGATCTGCTCGGCGGAAAGGTTCCTCACGAGCTTCAGCACGAACTCCTTCTCGAAGTCGCCGGCGATGAGATCCCGGTAGAACGCCGAAGTCCCCACTCTTCCCTTGTGGACGGCGAGGGGACCCGCGAGCGCGGAGTCCGCAACGTACAACCCGAGGGCATAGACCTTGAACTTGAAAACGGTCTTCGTCCGCAGCCCGACGCCCAGCAGCGACATCTCGCCGATCCTTGTCGCGAAGGGCACGCCCGTTTTCGGCTCGGTCACGACCGGGCCGGGTACGGCCAGGGAGAGACCCGCCACAGCGACGGTGAGAATTCTCATTTCAGGGGTTTCGACTGATTCTGCGACGAGAGTGTCGCCACTTCAATCCGCCGCTCGCTTCGCCAGGATCCCCAAGACACCCGCGGCCGTGATGAGCAGCGGCTCCGGCACCCGCCGCCAGCGCACGAGGACGAGAAGCGTGCCGGCCGCCATGGCCACGGTGGGCGCGTCCACGAGCGCGCGCCGTCCCAGGACGAAGACGGCTCCCGCTATGGCGCCGGTGGCGGCGGCGGTGACGCCGTCCACGAACGCCTTGATGGCGCCGTTCCTGGAGAGACGCCGGAAGTGCGGGGCGGGGATCACGGTGAAGAGGTAGCAGGGCAGGAAGGTGGCCAGGGCCGCGACCACGGCGCCCGCAGGGCCGGCCACCAGGTACCCGATGAAGCCCACGGTGATCACCACCGGCCCCGGCGTGATCATCGCCACCGCCACCGCGTCGAGGAACTGGCGCTCGTCGAGCCACCCGAACCGCTGGACGACGCCGGCGTGGAGGAAGGGCACGATGGCCAGGCCGCTGCCGAAGACGAAGGCGCCGGCCTCGGCGAAGTACGACGCGATCCGGACCAGCGTCGCGGCCGGGGCGGGCTGACCGGTCAGCCCGGTGAAGAGCGCGGCCGGGAGCAGGGCCACCGACAGCGCCACGCGCGGCGTCCGGGTGAGCGGCCACGCGCGCGCGACGAGGGCCACGAGCCCCGCGCCCAGGAAGACCCAGACGATCTCGGACTCGGTCCAGGCGGTGACCAATGCCGCGACGGCGAACAGCGCCCACGAGAGCGGCTGGCGGCCCAGGGTCAGGCCCGTCAGCTTGACCGCGCTCCGGGCCATGATCGCAATGACAGCCGCGCCGATGCCGTAGAAGGCGCCCTGCATCCAGGCCATCCCCCCGAAGCGGAGATAGGCGAGCGCGATGGCGACGACCATCACGAACGACGGGAGCACGAACGCGAGACCGACCAGGGCCGCCCCCACCGCCCTTCCCTTCACCCACCCGAGGTACATGGCGAGCTGGGCGGCCAGGGGGCCGGGCGCGAGCTGGGCCAGGGCCAGCCCCTCGCGGTACTCCTCCGGCGTGAACCAGCGCCGCTCCTCCACGAGGTCGCGCTGCATGTAGCCGACGAGCGCGACCGGGCCCCCGAAACCCGTCGTCCCCAGCCTGAGGAAGTAGAGGAGCAGGTCGCGAAGGCTTCCCGCTCCGGAGACCGTCACCGGTTCGGAGCGCATCGGGTGATGCCGGCGCGGACCTGCGCACGGTGCGGCGGATCGCGGGTCAGCTTCCGAACGAGCCGCTCCCCGGCCCGACGGGGCTCGCCGTTCGCGCGCACCGCGATGCGCGCCCGAGCCACGTCCCTGATGGCGTTGGCCGCGCCGCGCACGGGCTGGGACTCGAAGCCGAGCACACGGAAGGACGAGCCGTCCTCGGCGGCGAGCCGGGCGATGATCCGGCAGAGCACCTGGATGGGATCGGGGACCGGGCCGCCTTTCTGTCCGCTGTGGACGGGCCGCTCCAGGCAGCGAACCTCCACATCGACCTCGCAGATCCCGCCGGGCATGTCTCCTCGCCTAATCACCGAAGACGACGCTCCGATCCGCGCCGCCGGCCACCGCCCGCTCGTACACGACCGCCGCCGCCGCGACGTCCTCGATCGCGGTGCCCGTGGAATCGAAGATCGTGATCTCGTCCCGGGACCGTCGCCCGGCCTTGCGGCCCGTCACCACGTCGGCCAGCTCCGCATGGACGGCGTCACGGGTCAGGGCCCCCGCGGCGAGCGCGTGGTGCAGCTCGCCGATCAACGCGCACTGCTCGAGGACGTCCGTCACCACGACCGCCGCGCCGAGGAGCGCGGGCTCGAGCTCCTGCTTGTCGGGGCTGTCGGCCC
This sequence comes from Acidobacteriota bacterium, assembly GCA_036741815.1. Taxonomy (GTDB): domain Bacteria; phylum Acidobacteriota; class Vicinamibacteria; order Fen-336; family Fen-336; genus DAINRN01. The sequence goes on along the minus strand of DAINRN010000116.1, from coordinate 2,101 downwards.
CCACCGCGGCCACGAACGTCCCCGGCCCCACCTGCTCCCTCATCAGGAACGGCCGCCGCGAAGGCGTGCACGTCACGCACACGTCGCTGCCGCGCACGGCCTGCGCGTGATCGGTCACCGCGGTGATCTCCAGGCCCAGCTCGGTCCCGAGCTCTTCCGCGCAGGCCCGCGCCGCGGCCTCGTCCCTGTCGAACGCGTAGGCGCGCTTCAGCGGCAGGACGCGCGTCAGCGCCCGCAGGTGCGCGCGGCCTTGCTGGCCGCAGCCGCACACGGTCAGGACCGCGGCGTCGGGCCGGGCCAGCCACCGCGCGGCCACCGCGGTGGCCGCGGCCGTCCGCCGGATCGTCAGCTCGATCGAGTCCATGACCGCGAGCACCCTGCCGTCGGCGGCGTCGCACAGGACGACCACGCCCTGGATCGCGGGCAGTCCTCGGCGGCTCGGGTTGTCCGAGAAGTTGGCGTTGGTCTTCGCCGCGAAGTAGAGACGGCCGAGGTCAAGGCCCGCCGCCTTGACGTGGAAGCCGCCCTCGCGCGCGCGCACGGCGAGCACACCGGGGGCCAGGCTCCGTCCCTCGGCGTGGAGGCGGAAGGCCGCCTCCACCGCGGCGATGCAGTCGTCGTACCCGAGCAGGGCCTGCACGTCCGACCGCGTCAGGACCAGCGTCGGCGTCACGGCTTCTTGCGGAACGACTCGTAGAGCGCGTCGAAGGTCGCGCCGCCGTGGGCCAGACGGGCCGGGTCCGCCGGGTGGCACAGTGCGATCCCGGCGATCAGGCGGTCGACGCCCGCCGCCTCCGAACGGCCGAAACGGGCGTCTTTCAGGTCCACGTCGTGCACGATCTCGGCGATGCTGGCGAGGGCCGGATCCTCGAGGCCGAAGCGCCGGACGAGGACCTCGAACGTGCACAAGTCGCCCTCGTGGGTGAACTCCGCCTGGAACATGTCGAACCGCACTTCTCCCGCTCGCGGGCGGTAATCCTGCCCGGCCACGAACTTGAAGCGCGCCCTGGGGTCGATGAAGCGGCGGATCAGCCAGGCGCTGGCGATGCGGTCGACCTTCACGCCACGACGGGTCACCCACGTGCGGCCCCGGTACATCCTCGTCGCGGTCGGCTTCGGCTTGGAGGCGGGGACGGGCGGCGACTTCAGCCGGGCCTCGATGCCCGACAGCAGGCCCTCCACGACCTCGCGGCCCGCGGCGCCGAAGAAGTCGATGGCCACCACCTCGGCCACCCGCTTGTGGAGGCGCGCGAGGGACGCCCGCGCCGCCTCGGCTCCGGCGGCGCCCCCGCCCACCCTGCCGAGGGTCCGGGCCAGGGCGCGCGCCTCTCCCGCCAACGCCGCGTAGTCGGCGCGCCGCGCCTTCGTGAAGAGGGCCAGGACGTCCGCGTCCGTGTGGCCTTCCACGAAGAGGGCCTCGCAGACCGTGGCCTCGCCCCTGCCGGAGACGATCTCCCGGCGGACCCACTGGAAGTCCTCCATGGCCTGCTCCCCGCGCGGCAGCGCGTAGACGGAGTTCTTGATGGGCACGGCCCCGAGGGCCTGCAGACGCCGGCCGACCTTCACCCGCAGGTACGCGGGTCGCGGGGGGATCTGATGGATGAGGAGGAGCCAGCGTGGCCCCGCCGCCTCGGGCATGGCGCTAGAATATCACAACTGAATCATTGGATGCTACAGTTGGGATTACCGCCAATCGCGGCCTTGTTCCATGGCGGTCTTGTGTTTGTCGCTGGGGAGACTGGGCTGGGGAGCTGAGGGAGCGGACGGGGTCCGCCCCCTCAGGCACGAAAGGACCTACCGGGTCGGAGGTGTCGTGACGGGGATCTTGTGCCAGGTCGAGTTGGCAACCTCATACGTTTCGACCTGGGGAGTCCCGTCGACGACGGTCGCCAGGAGCTTCGTGACTTCCGCATAGCTTCCGCGGTTGTAGGTTTCCGCGTCCTCGCTCCGGTCCCACAAGCTGATGCCGAAGGCATCCTTGCCGCCGGTGGTGATGAAGGTGAGCTCGTCCTTGAATCCCTTCTGCCTTCGAAGCAGGGGGATGATGTCCGTGTCGAGCCGCCGGGTGAACTCGGCAGCGCTGTTGGGCTTCAGATGCATC
>DAINRN010000115.1:3472-8905 GCA_036741815.1 Acidobacteriota bacterium | reverse complement strand
AGATGCCATATAAGACCGATGCAGTGAGGCCGGCGAGGACGGCCCAACCTCCGCCATCGCGTGTAAACGACAACCGCCCCCAAACCAGCACGAGCACGCCGGCGAATCCGACGATTAGACCCGCGACCCTGATCGGCGCGAGCCTCTCTCGAAGCCAGACGAACGCGACCAGCGCGCCGAACAGCGGCGCCGTCGAATTGAGGACCGCGGCAAACCCGGCTGTCACCGACAGAACGGCATACGCGAACAGCGAAAAGGGAATCGCCGAATTGATCGCCCCAAGCAGGCTCAGACCGGCGGCATTCCTCCGTAAATCGCGCAGTCCGCCACGGCGGGCCAATACCGGGATCAGAAATAGTGCGGCGATGCCGACGCGCGCCGCGATTAGCGGAATGGCGCCGAATTCGGGGACCGCAATCCGCATGAGCAGAAAGGATCCTCCCCAAATTGCGCCGAGAACGATGAGTTCGACCCGATCGCGTGCACTCACGATGCGAACCTAGCGTACTGCACTGCGATTCCGGCCAAATGACCTAATGATGTTTACGAAGAGTTTACACAGATGACATGTGGATGTACGCCAACATGGGCGCTCCTAGAGCTCTTCACGTTCAGGGGCACACGATGATTTTCGCAAAGCAGCTCACCGGCGACGGCCAGATGCGTCAATTCACGATCGACATGGATCCGCGCGCAGGCTGGATCGCGTCGGAGGCCGACGGCCGTTCGGCGCCGAAGACCAGCGCGATTCGCGACTGGCGGCAAGTCGAAGCGGCGATCGCTCTGTTCGAGCGCAAGGCGTCTCAGCTCCGGAGCGAGGGTTGGACCGAGATATAGTCTGAGCAGCATGTCGCTGCTCTACTCCTATCTCCGCCATTACTGGCCGCTCATCGCGCTCGCGCTCGTTCTCGCCACGATCAACCAGGTCTTCTCGCTGCTCGACCCGCTGATCTTCCGGCACGTCATCGACGACTACGCCACCCGGTTCGCCGAGCTCTCGACCCGCGAATTCTTCCGCGGCGTCACCATGCTGCTCGCGGCCGCGGTCGGCGTGGCGTTCGTCTCGCGCGTGGCCAAGAACTTCCAGGACTACTTCATCAACGTGATCACCCAGCGGCTGGGGGCCGAGATCTACTCCGACGGCATCCGCCACTCGCTGGACCTGCCCTACGCGGTGTTCGAGGACCAGCGCAGCGGCGAGACCCTGGCCAAGCTGCAGAAGGTCCGCACCGACGTGGAGAAGCTCATCGCCAGCGCGGTGAACACCGTGTTCACGACACTCGTGGGGATCGTGTTCGTGACCGTCTACGCCTTCACCGTCCACTGGATCATCGCGCCCGTCTACTTCCTCACCGTGCCCCTCCTGGGGTGGCTGAGCTCCGCGTTGTCGCGGCGCATCAAGACCGTACAGAAGGTCATCGTGGCCGAGACCACCGCCCTGGCCGGGGCCACCACGGAATCCCTGCGGAACATCGAGCTCGTGAAGAGCATGGGGCTGGCCCAGCAGGAGGTGGGCCGGCTCAACGCCACCACGCAGAAGATCCTGAAGCTGGAGCTGAAGAAGGTCCGCTACCTGCGCAGCCTCAGCTTCGTGCAGGGTACGTCGGTGAACGCCCTGCGCACCAGCATCCTGTTCCTGATGCTCTACCTGATCTTCACGCAGCAGATCACGGTGGGGCAGTTCTTCTCGCTGTGGATCTACTCCTTCTTCATCTTCGGGCCCCTGCAGGAGATGGGGACGGTCATCAACCTCTACCGGGAGACGGAGGTCTCGCTCCAGAACTTCAAGGAGATCATGGAGACGCCGGTGGAGCCCCGGCCCGCGAACCCCGTCCCCCTCCCCTCGCTCGAGGAGCTGGCCTTCGAGGGCGTGAGCTTCACCCATCAGGCCGCGTCTTCGCCCGCGGTGCGCGACATCTCGTTCCGCCTCGACCGGGGAGGGACGCTGGCCTTCGTGGGGCCTTCGGGCGCGGGCAAGACGACGCTCGTGAAGCTGCTGGTGGGCCTCTACCGGCCGCAGGCGGGGCGCATCCTCTACAACGGGGTGGACAGCCGCGAGGTGGACATGGACCGGCTGCGCGAGCGGATCGGGTTCGTGACCCAGGAGACGCAGCTCTTCTCGGGCACCATCCGCGAGAACCTGCTCTTCGTGAGGCCGGACGCCAGCGACGCCGAGTGCCTGGAGGCCCTGCGGCGGGCCGCGTGCGAGGGGCTCCTGGCCCGCGCGGAGAAGGGCCTCGACACCGTCATCGGCGAGGGCGGGATCAAGGTCTCGGGCGGGGAGCGCCAGCGGCTGTCCATCGCGCGCGCCCTGCTGCGCCGGCCGGACCTGCTGGTCTTCGACGAGGCCACCTCGTCGCTGGACTCGCTGACCGAGGAGGAGATCAGCCGCACCATCCGCGAAGTCGCGGAGTCGCGCGACGTGATGAACATCCTCATCGCGCACCGTCTGTCCACCGTGATGCACGCGGACCGGATCTACGTGCTGGAGCGCGGGCAGGTCGTGGAGACGGGCCGCCACCAGGAGCTGCTGGACCGGACGGGGCTGTACTACGCGATGTGGCGGCAGCAGGTCGGCGAGCGGCGGCCCGGGGCGTCCCCCGTCGCGGAGCCGCCGCGTCTGGCCGTGGCCGGCCTCAACCGCCGCTGACGGCGGGCAGGATCGCCACCTCGGCCCCGTCGGAGACGGCGGTGTCCAGGCCGCCGGTGAAGCGCACGCTCCGGTGGCCGACGAAGACGTTGACGTGGGGCCGCACGCGCCCGTCCTCCGTCATCACGCGGCCGCGCAGGGCGGGGTGCGCGTCCCACAGCGCGGCCAGGGCCTGGCCCACGGTGGCCGCCGCGGAATCCACCACCACCTCGGCCCGCCCGCCGGCCAGCGCGTGAAGCGGACCGGGGAGCACGAACGTCACGCGCATCAGGGCTTCCGCGCCCGGGGACGCGCCGTCCCTCGGCCGGCCGCGGGCCCGCTGCCGCCCACCACCACCGCCCGCACGCACAGCACCGGTGGCAAGCCCTCCGCGAGCGCGCGCCAGCGCCCGCCGCCGTCGGGCGAGGCGAAGAGCTTGCCGCTGCGCGTGCCGAAGTAGACGCCCGCTCCGGGCAGCGTGTCGGTGCACAGGGCGTCGCGCAGGACGGTCTCGAAGGCGTCCTTCTGCGGCAGCCCGCGCGTCAGGGGCTGCCAGGAGCGCGCGCCGTCCTCCGTGCGGTACACGCGGAGCCGGCCCTCGGGCACGCAGCGGAACGTGTCCGCCTCCAGGGGCACGATGAAGACCGTCTCCGGGTCGTGCGGGTGGATGGCCATGGCGAAGCCGAAGTCGCTGGGCACGCCCGTGGCCACGTCCTTCCAGCTCTCGCCCGCGTCGTCGGTGCGGTACAGCCCCCAGTGGTTTTGCAGGAACATGACGTCCGGGCGGTCGCGGTGCCGCACAACCTTGTGGACGCACTGCCCGAACTCGGGGTGCGGGTCGGGCAGGAACTGGGCGCGCACACCCTGGTGCGCGGTGCGCCACGACCTGCCTCCGTCGTCGGTGCGGTAGACGCCGCCCGTCGATATCGCCACGTGCATCTTCCTGGGATCGGCGGGATGGGGCAGTACGGTGTGCAGGCACAGGCCGCCGCCGCCGGGCTCCCAGCGGGGGCGGTGCGGGTGGTCGAAGAGCCCGCGGTTGAGCGACCACGTGGCCCCCGCGTCGCGCGACTCGAAGAGCGCGGCGGGCTCCACGCCGCAGTACATCGTGCTCGGATCATCGTCGCGTCCCGCGATCTGCCAGATGCGCTGCAGGGACTTCCCCGTGTCCGCGGGGAAGCGGACGTTGCCTTCCTCCCCCTCGCTCCACGTGCGGCCGAAGTCGTCGCTGCTGCGCATCACCGAGCCCCAGTGCGTGCTCTCGGGCGCGGCCCACAGGCAATGACGGCCGGCGCGGCCGTCGTACGCCATCGCGTAGACGGCGTGGCCGGGGAAGTGCGGCCCGCCGCGCTCCCACGTCGTGCGCGTGGCGCTGGAGCGGAACAGGAATGCGCCCTTGCTGGTGCCGACCATGAGCACCACGTCGCCGGCGCGCGGGGAGATGTTGCGGATGTCGACCATCGCTCCTCCTCTGGACCCTGGGCCTGAATATTACTCGCCAGCTACCGCCGGCCCCTGGCACCGAGCCGGGAGCGTGGCCATAACCATATAGAAATTAAACACTTGGTGGCCCGTGAGCGGCGGGACGGCACGCGCCAGAAAAATTATGCGGCCCCCCTTATTTTTTGCTTGCCATTCATCGAATACGTTGAATAGACTCTAACCCGTTTCCATCAGGAATCAGCAGTTGCACGCCGAAGACCCGTTTCGGCTCTTGGTCGTTGGGATGTTCAATGCATGGGGTGATGCTTATGCGCAAGAATTTTAGGGTGGCAGTCCTGGGAACGGGGATGCTGTCCCTGCTAGTGGGCGCCGCTGCGTTCGCCGCGGAGTCCCGCCTCGACTCGCTCGTTGCGCGCCTGCAGGGCGCGGACGCCGCCGGCCGGAAGCAGATCATGAAGTCCCTGTCGAATGCGGATCGCAAGGCCCTGCACGGCGAGTACAAGGCACTGTCGTCCGACCGCAAGGCGGCGGTCAGGTCCGCCCTGGCCCCAGGCAAGGCGAAGGCCGGCAGCAAGTCGCGTGGTCCCAAGGGTGGCATCGGCACGGTGCAGTACGACACCGGCGTGGTGCACGGGTTCCGCGACAACACCAACGCTGTCGCCGGCAACCGTTTCAACACCGGGTTCGGGAATCCCCACACCATCAGCGTCGTCACCTTCCAGCAAGTCGGGACCTTCGGCTTCACGCCGATCCGGGTCTACGGTGCTCCGGCGGGGACGGTTGCGCCCGTCCTGGCAGGCACGACGTTCGGCGGGCTGCCGATCGGCTCGCCCGTCACGTGGAACCTTCCGGACATCGCCGGCCACAACGGCACGTTCCTGGCCGGTGAGTCGCAGTCCGGCAGCTCCGACACGATCTCGACGACGTTCGTCGCCATCGCGGTGGACGTGAACAACGGCGGGCAGGGGTTCCACGGGATGAACATCAACCTCAGCGGGAGCGGCTTCAACCCCAACGCAACGGTGTTCCCGGGGCAGCCTTACAACGCGTTCATGCGCGCCACGGGCAACAACCTTCCTGTGGAGTTGATGAACTTCGACGTCCAGTAGTCGTTAGGTTCCCGACCCCTGGGTGGCGTTGACACGGCTTCCGCTAGTATTCTGCGCGCTCCATGCCGCCGCGACCGCGTCGCCAGACGCGGTCGCGGCGTTTCGTGACGGCTCCATAACCCGTTCCGAGTTCAGCGCCTGGCGACGGTTCCTGGGCCGCACCGGCCCCGCCGAGGGCGCGTCCCTGCGCGGCGACGTGGAAAGCCTCGTCGTCCTGCGGGTCCTGGCCGACGAGGCGGCGCGCGAGGGCCT
>DAINRN010000115.1:0-3462 GCA_036741815.1 Acidobacteriota bacterium | reverse complement strand
ACGAGCAGTCCGGTGCCGAGGAAGAGCGGGGCGGCGAGCTTGCGGTGGCCGCCCTTCGTGCCCGCATGCGCGCCGAGTCCGTCCCCAGCGAGGCCGAGCTGCGGGCGGACTACGAGGCCAATCGGGCCGGCTACATCCGGCCGCGCCGCTGGCTCCTCCGCAACATCTTCTTGAGCGCTCCCGCCGGCGCAGGCGCGAACCGCGAGGCCGTGCGCCGTCGCGCCATCGAGCTGCACGCCCGGGCTGCGGCCGCTGACGACTTCGCCGCCCTGGCCGAGCAGTACTCCGAATCGACGACCAAGGCGCGCAAGGGCCGCATCGGCTGGGTCACCCTCGAGCGCCTGCAGCCCAAGGTGGCCGAGGCGGTGGCCCCTCTCGCCGAGGGCGGGCTGAGCGAGGTGATCGAGACCCCCGAGGGATTCACCATCCTGAAGTGCTTCGGCATCAGGCCGGCGGGGGCGACCCCATTCGAAGAGATGCGGGCCCAGCGGGAGAGCGTCCTCACCGTGGAAAGGCTGACCAAACGCCGGGAGGCCCTGTTGGCGGAGCTGCGCGGCGCGACCCGCCTCGAACCCGCCGCCGCGCCCGCCACCGACCCCGATGCCCCCGTCTACGGCTACCGGGGCCGCGACGCGACATCCCGCCCGATCTCCGTGGCGGAATACCAGGTGTTCCTGCGCAGCCGCAACCTCGATCCGGACTCCGAGGTGACCCCGCAGGAGCGCGAGCGCTGGCGGGACGAGCTGCTGGTCGAGCTGGGCCTGGACCAGGAGGCCCGCCGGCTCGGTCTCGTGGACACAACCGAGTTCAAGGAGAAGTGGGCCTGGGAGAGGCTCCGCGTGGCCGCCCACGCGGCGCTGTCCGCCCGGGCGCGGAAGGCGTCCCCCGTCACCGCCCAGGAGGTGGCGAGCTTCTACGAGGCAAACCGCGACCGTTTCATGCGGCCCGAGGGATTCCGCCTGTCCGCGATCGAGCTCCTCCTCGACGAGGACATCCCGCGCCCCATCGTGGAGCGGGCGCGCGCCGCGGCCGAGGACCTCGCCGCCGGGAAGCTGGCCTGGGCCGAAGCCCCGGCGGCGATCGATCCCGGGCAGGAGCGGGCCCGCGTGCGGGACCTCGGCTGGATGAGCCGCAAGGAGTTCTTCCACCTCGGCGCCTCCGCCCAGGCAGCGGCGGAGGCGCTCCGTCCGGGAGCCACCAGCGGCCTCGTGCAGGAGTCCAAGAGGCTCATGATCCTGCGCATGGAGGAGCAGCGGCCGCCCACGGCCATCCCCCTGGCCGAGGTGAGCGAAAGGATCAAGAAGGAGATCACCCGCCGACGCAGCAGGGAGGCCGAGGCGGCCATCACCGCGGAGATCCTCGCCGCCCAGCGCGTGACCATAGCCGCCGACCAGCCCGCGGCGCCGTGAGCCGCGCCGGGATCGTGCTGGGACTCTGCCTGGCGTCCCTGGGCTGCCGCCCACGGCCTGCGCCCAACAACCTCGTGCTCGTGACCTTCGACACCACGCGCGCGGACCATCTCGGGTGTTACGGCCGCGCCAACGCGCGGACACCTACGCTGGACGGCCTGGCCTCGCGGGGCGTGGTCTTCGAGCAGTGCCGCTCCGCCGCGCCCATCACCATGCCCTCCCACTCGACGATCATGACCGGCCTCTATCCCCCGAACCACGGCGTGCGGGATAACGGCCTCTTCGCGCTGCCGGAGAGCCGCGTGACGCTGGCCGAGATCCTGCGGGCGCGCGGCTACGCCACGGCGGCCGCCACGGGGTCCTTCGTGCTCGACCGCCGGTTCGGCCTGAGCCAGGGCTTCGACCTCTACGAGGACGGCGTGAAGCGGGAGTACGAGAACTTCTGGGGCGAGCGCACCGTGGAGAAGAACGCGCTCTTCTTCGACGAGCGCCCCGCGGAGCACGTCAACGCGGCCATCCTGCCCTGGCTCAGGAAGAACCGCGACAAGCCGTTCTTCCTGTGGGTCCACTACTGGGACCCCCACCAGCCCCACATCCCTCCGGCCCCGTACAAGGAGGTCTTCGCGACGGACCTGTACCAGGGCGAGATCTCGTACGCGGACGCGGCGCTGGGACAGCTCCTGCGGGAGCTGGATGCGGGGGGCGTGGCGCAGCGAACGGTGGTCGTGATGACGGCCGACCACGGGGAGGGCCTCGACGAGCACAATGAGGCCACGCACTCCCTGCTCTGCTATGACGGCACCCTGCACGTGCCCCTGATCGTGGCCGGGCCCGGCGTGGCTGCGGGCAGGCGCGTGAAGGAGCGCGTGGGCACCGTGGACATCGTGCCCACGGTGCTCGAGCTATTGGGGGCCGGCAAGCCGGCCGACGTCCATGGACGCTCCCTCGCGCCGCTCTGGAAGGGCAGCGGCGAGGGCGATAGCCGCCACGCGTATTACTCCGAGACCTTGTCCCCCCGCATCAGCCACGGCCTCGGCGAGCTGCGGACGTGGTTCGAAGGGCCCTTCAAGTACATCCACGGCCCCCGCTCGGAGCTCTACGACCTGCGAAGCGATCCGGCCGAGCTGCACAACCTGATCGCCGACGACCCGGGTACGGCGGCTGGCATGCGCGACCAGCTGGCGCGGTTCCTGGAGCTTACGGCCCGGCCGGCGGAGAAGGCGGCGGCCCCGGCGGACAGCGCCGAGAACCTGGAGAGGCTGGCGGCGCTCGGATACGTGAGCCGGGGCCGGGCGACGCCCGGCGACGTCAAGGACGTGCTGCGCTCCGACGGCACGGCGCCCCAGGACCGTGTGGGCGACATCAACCGCATCAGCACGGCCAAGACGCTGCTATTGCGGAACCAGTACCGCGAGGCCAAGGACGTGGCGGAGCTGCTCCTGCGCGACGCTCCCGACAACCCGATGTACGTGGGGCTGGCCGCCTGGGCCGAGGCGGGCCTGGGCCATCAGGAGGCCGCCCTCAAGCGTCTCGAGCAGGTGGAAGAGCTGGTGCCGCTCAGCTTCGCCAGCTGGATCTACCCCCTGATCGACCGGGTGGCCCGCGGGGGGAACGCCGAGCGCGCCCTGGCCCTCGTGGACAAGGCCCTGGCCAAGGACGAGGATAACCCGCAGGCTCACGGTCTCCGCGCCGAGATCCTGCGGCAGATGGGACGCCAGGACGATTTCGTGGCCGCCCTGCGCGATGCCTTGAAGGCCGACCCGCTGTACCTCCCGGCGCGCCTGGAGCTGGGCGTCGCCCTCGCGCAGAGAGGGGACCGGGACGAGGCCCAGAAGGAGATGGAGGCCGTGCTGCGGCAGAACCCCCTGCATCCGCGGGGGCACTTCAACTACGGCGCCCTGATGAGCGAGCTCGGCCGCTGGCAGGAGGCCCGCCTCCACTTTACGCGGGCCCTGGAGCTGGACGGGACCTACTGCAAGGGCTACGCTGCGCTGATCACCGCCGACCTTCAGCTCGGCGACCGCGCCGGCGCCGTGGCGACGCTGGCGAAAAC
>DAINRN010000114.1:0-8909 GCA_036741815.1 Acidobacteriota bacterium | reverse complement strand
TGTCGCCGATGGTCGTGCGTTTCACGCCCGGTCTCGCCGGGTACCTCTGGCTCTTCCCCCGCCCCGATCACGTCGGCGTCGGCATCTGCGCGCCTCTCGGCGCCGTTCCCACGCGGTCCCTGCTGGGCCGGCTCGAGGCCGAGGTGGCCCGGGCCTTTCCCGCCTTCACGGATCTCGACACGGAGCGATACGCGCACACCATCCCCTCGCCTTCGGCGGACCCGCATTCGATCCTCGAGTTGGCGGGTGAACGGTGGGCGCTGGTGGGAGACGCGGCGGCGCTGGCCGACCCCATCACCGGCGAGGGCATCTACTACGCGCTGCGCTCCGCCCAGGTCCTGGCCGACACCCTCCGGGCCCACGGCTCGCCGGCCCGCTATCCCGAAGCAGCCCTCGAGGATTTCGGGCGCGACCTGCTCAAGGCGGCGGCGATCAAGGACCGTTTCTACGCGCCGGGCTTCGCGGCCCGCATGATCGCTTTCAGCGCGCGCAGCCGCGCCGTCCGCGACGTCCTGGCCGACCTGGTGCTGGGTCGCCAGGGCTACGTCGGGCTGAAGCGGCGCCTGCTCCGGGCCGGGCCGCGGTTCCTCTGGGAATCGGCGCTCTCCCGGATCCGCGCCGCCGCCTAGTTCAGCGCTTGCCGAGCAGCTCCAGCGCCCCCACGGTCAGCGCGGCGACGCCGGCTTTCACCGTGGGCTCCGGGTCCGGGCCCCAGAGCGCGGAGTGCAGCGACGGCAGCTTCGAGACGTCGCCCTTGGCCTCGGCCCACTTTGCGGCCGGCACTCCGCCCACCCACCACATGAAGGACGGCGACTTCGCCGCCTTGCAGAACTCGCCGAAATCCTCGCCCCCCATGACGGGCGTCGTCTCGACCACGCGCTCCGGGCCGAAGGCGGCGGTGAACGTCTTGACCACGCGCTCCGTCAGCGCCGGATCGTTGTAGGTTGCCGCCGATCCCTCGACCACCTTCACCATCGGCTCGCGCGGCGCGGCCGCCGCCGCCGCCTCGGCCTTGGCGATCCGCTCGATCGCCGCCAGGACGCGCTGCCGCACCTCCTCCTTGTAGGAGCGGACGGTGATCTCGAGGTTCACCTCGTCCGGGATGATGTTCCGCTTCGTGCCGCCGTGGATGGATCCGACCGTCACCACCGCCGGCTCGAACGGGCTGTTCTCGCGGGCCACGATCGTCTGGAGGGCCAGGACGGTGCGGGCCGCGATCACGATCGGGTCCACCGTGGACTCCGGCCGCGAGCCGTGGCCGCCCCGCCCGAAGATCGTGATGTCGACCGAGTCCACGTTGGCCGCCATCCAGCCGGACCTCCAGAGGAGGGTCCCCGCCGGCGACTGCGCCTGGTCGTGGAGGCCCAGGCAGTAGTCCGGCTTCGGGAAGCGGGCCAGGAAGGAGTCCCCGACCATGTTCAGCGCGCCGTTGCCTCCCTCTTCGGCCGGTTGCGCGACCAGCACCACCGTCCCGCGCCAGCGCTCGCGGGCCCGGGCGAGGAGCGTCGCCGCCCCAACGAGCGAGGTCATGTGGATGTCGTGGCCGCAGGCGTGCATGACGGGCACGGTGGCCCCCGACTCGTCCGTGGCCTTGACCTTGCTGGCATAGGGCAGGCCGGTCTTCTCCTCCACGGGCAGCGCGTCCATGTCCCCGCGGAGGAGCACGGTGGGGCCGGTCCCGTTCTTCATCACCCCCACCACGCCGAACCCCCCGACCTTCTCCGTGACCTCGTAGCCGAGCCCGCGGAACCGCTCCGCCATCCTGGCGGAGGTCTTCTCCTCCTGGAGCGAGAGCTCGGGGTTGGCGTGCAGGTCCCGGTAGAGCGCGTCGAGGTCGGGGTAGATGGCGTCGAGCGGCGCGAGCGCGGGGTTGGCGGGCGGGGGCGCGGCCGCGGCGGCCAGGACGAACGCGATGGGCAGGGTCAGGCTCATGGGTCCTCCGTGGAGAGACCGGCATTCTAGCCGCTGGAGCCGCGCCGAGGCGGGGAGTGGTAAAGTCCCGGCACCGTTCCCGGAGGAAACCATGACGAAGATCCCGGCCTTCGCGGGGGCCGCCGCCCTCGCGGCGCTCGCCGCCCTCGCCCTGGCCGCGCCGGGCACGCTGGCCCAGGCCCCGCCTCCGCCGCCCGCCGACCCGCACGAGTGGTGGAAGCACGAGGTCATCTACGAGATCTACCCGCGCAGCTTCGCGGACACCAACGACGACGGGATCGGCGACCTCAACGGCATCACCTCCAAGCTCGACTACCTGCAGGAGCTGGGCGTGGGCGCCATCTGGATCACGCCCTGCTTCCCGTCGCCCCAGGTGGACTTCGGCTACGACGTCTCCGACTACGAGCAGATCGACCCCATGTACGGCACCCTGGCGAACTTCGACCGGCTGGTGGCCGAGGGTAAGAAGCGCGGCATCCGCGTGATCCTGGACCTGGTCGTGAACCACACCTCGGACCAGCACAAGTGGTTCCAGGAGTCGCGGTCGTCCAAAGGCTCGCCGAAGCGGGACTGGTACATCTGGCGCGACGGCAAGGCCGACGGCCAGCCGCCCAACAACTGGCTAGCCCTGTTCGGGACCCCGGCCTGGAAGCTCGACCCCGCGACCGGCCAGTACTACTACCACTTCTTCTACCCCGAGCAGCCCGACCTCAACTGGCGCAACCCCGAGGTGGAGAAGGCCATCCTGGACGTCAGCCGCTACTGGTACGAGAGGGGCGCCGCCGGCTTCCGGCTGGACGCGGTGGACACGCTGTACGAGGACCCCAAGCTGCGCGACAACCCCGTCGTCGCCGGCACCGACAAGTTCGGCCGTCCCAAGCACGACGAGATCTACGACCGCCGGCTCCCCGAGGTGCACGACGCGCTCAAGAAGCTGCGCAAGGTGGCCGACGAGCACGGGGCGGTCCTAGTGGGCGAGACCTGGACGAGCGACATCGCTGAGCTGAAGCGCTACTACGGCAACGGCGACGAGGTTCAGCTGCCCATGAACTTCATGTTCGCCATGGTCAACGCGCTGTCCGCGCCCGCCTTCCGCAAGCAGATCGCGCTCATCGAGGAGGCGGGGGTGTGGCCGGTGTACGTGATCGGCAACCACGACATCGTCCGCTCCTGGAACCGCTACGGCGACGGCATCAACAATGACGCCATCGCCAAGGTGCTGGCCTCGCTGTACCTGACGCTGCGGGGGACGCCCGTCATGTACTACGGCGAGGAGCTGGGGATGGAGAACAACGACCCCAAGACGCAGGATGAGGTCAAGGACCCCATCGGCGTGCTGGGCTGGCCGGTGGAGAAGGGGCGCGACGGCGAGCGGACGCCGATGCAATGGGACGCCCGGCAGCACGCGGGCTTCAGCCGGGTCAAGCCCTGGCTGCCCGTCCCCGCCAGCGCCCGCAAGCGGAACGTGGGCGTGGAGACCGCGGACCCCGCCTCGATACTGAACCTCTACAAGCGGCTCCTCGCCCTTCGGCGCTCGAACGAGGCCCTGCGCGAGGGCGAGTACGTCCCGCTCGTGCCCGACGATCCCAACGTCCTCGCCTACCTCCGCCGGACGAAAGGCTCGGCGGTACTCGTGGCGCTCAACATGTCCGCCTCCCTACCGACGCTGCGCGACCCGCTCGCCGGCCAGGGCCTCAAGGCAACGACGGGCCGGGTGCTGCTCGGGACCACGCTAGCGGCGAACCAGACCATCCCGCTGGACGCCATCCCGCTCCGCCCATTCGAGGTGGTCATCGCGGACGTCGGGCCCGGTCGGTAGCCCGTTACATCCAGTCTTCGACGGCGAGCCCGGGCACCCGGCCGAACTCCCCGACGTCGTGGGTCACGACGGTCAGGTTTCGCGACCGCGCAATGGATGCGATCAGCAGGTCGCGCTCGCCGATCGGCCGCCCGAGCCGCTCGAGCCGAAGGCGGATCTCGGCATACGCCTCCGCCGCGTCTTTGTCGAGCGGGACGATCTCGAACGGCTGCAGGAAGGCGTCGACGCTCGCGCGCGTCCGCTCGGGACGGCTGCTCTTTCGGGCGCCAAACCACAGCTCCGCAAGGGTGATGACCGCCACGCCGAGGTCGTCGGGAGAGAGGGCCTGGAGCCGTTCGATCACCGAGGGAACCCTCTTGATCGCGTACACGCACGTATTCGTGTCGAGAAGGAACTTCACACGTTATCGAGATCGATCGGCTCGAGCCGCGACGGCAGCGGAGCGGGCGCCTCGAAGTCGTCCGGAACGGCCTTCCAGCTCTTCCAATACCCCGGTGGCCAGGCTCGTCGCCTTAGCGGCTCCAGGACGACCTTGCGCCCCTCCCGCCGGACGTTTACCTCGTCACCCTGGAAGCGGAACTCCTTCGGCAGCCTCACGGCCTGGCTCCTGCCGTTCCGGAACAGCTTCGCGCGCGCCATTCTCCACCTCTTGGTCATGACCAGTATATACCATCGGGCGTCGCGACACTAACCGTGGCTAGAACCCGGGCGGGATCGGCACCACCCTCTCCGCGCCGACCACGCGGAAGGTCGCGCCGGCCGCGCGCGCGTCCACGTAGCCCTCGTTGAAGGCCACGAGCCGGAGCGTCTGGCCGGGCTGGATGATCTCGTACACGCGGCCTTCACCGGGCCGGACGATCCCGCCCGACGCGTCCCGATACTCCGTGACGTAGCGCAGGTCGCGGTACGCGGCGACCGTTCCCGTGTGTTGGATGGTCAGGTCGAGAAGGCTGCTCCCTCCCGCGCCGCGGCGCCAACCGTCGACGGTGACGCGCAGGTCGCCCTGCTCGTTGGCGAGGGCGAAGGCCTGCGTCCGCTCCAGCGCGGGGATCGGTCCCGCATCCCGGGTGAACGGCCGGCGGTGGCCGAAGATCTCCGGGACCTTCGTCCTGATGGCCGCCACCACCACGCGCCGGTTCTTGTAGAGCGACCGGTCCTTCATGCGCCCGGCGGCGAGGCCGGCGTGGTAGACGACGCCAAGGACGAGGACCGCCGCCACCACCCTCCGGGCGCGGGGCGAATCCACCAGCCGGAAGCAGTGGAAGGCGTAGAGCAGGGACAGCGGCGCCACGACGTAGAAGGCGTGGGCCTGGGGGTCCTTGTTGCTGGCCAGGAAATAGCTGAAGTACAGGAGGACGATCGTGGCCAGAACCATCCATTTCAAGGGCCGCCAGTGCGGATCGGCCGGATCCCTCTTGAACCACAGCAAGGCCATCACCACGGGCTGGATGAGCCCCGCAAGGCCGACGATGGCCGCGAAGGGCGCGAGCCACGCATGCTGGCTGATGAAGTAGATCCGGCGCGCCGTGCTGCGGCCGAGGAAGCGGGTGATCTCGAAGCTCGTGAAGGAGAGGAAGCGGGCCGCGATCATCCCGAGCTTCGACGGATCGACCCATTCCGCGCGCAGCGCCTGGTCGGTCCCTCCCGCGCGCAGGCCGTGGACCCAGAGCGTGGGGACCAGCAATGCGCCCGGAAGGGCCGCACCAAGAGCGGTCCACATCAAAGCGCGTAGCAACGATGTCGCGCCCTCCCGCGCCCGGCTCGCGAGCGCAACGAGGAGGAACAGCACCAGGATCACCCACGACATGTGGAGCTGGACGACGCAGAGCAGCGCGAAGCCCATCATGAAGTGGGCGGCCGGGATGCCCATCACCCCGATGCGCAGCGCCGGCAGCGCCTCGAGCAGTCCGATGAAGAAGAGGATGCCGGCCGGCAGGAGGTAGGAGACGTTCACGACGTGCGTGGAGAACTGCAGCGTCCAGGGCGCGGTCAGCAGGAGGCCGTACACGAGCCAGGCGGGCACCGAGGGCAGGCGGCGGCGGACGTACCACGCGAACGCGGCAATCGCGGCGATCGAGAGGATGTTCAGCAGGACGAACGGCGCCTCGGGGACGGGCACGACGCGCAGCGGCAGCCCCACGAGCAATGCCTGGAGCGCGCCCGGGAGCTGTGCGCGGATCCCGCCGATGTCCGGACCGAAGTACGGCCAGAGGCCGCTGGCGTAATAGCGCAGGCCGAGTAGGTAGACCTGGGTCTCGTCCTCCATCCAGAACTCGGAGCAGAGGCCGAAGGCCAGCCGGAACACGAACGCCGCGATCAGGAGGAGCGCCAGCCGTCGTCGCAACGGCGCCTATCGTCTCACGGCCACTGGTGCTATCGTCGGACCATGGCGGGCAGCGTACGGTCCGTCGCCAGCGTCATCGACGCCGTCCGGACCGTGGAGGGCGAGGGCTTCGTCGTGAACCGGCCCTTCCCCACCCGCTCCTTCGATCACTTCGATCCGTTCCTGCTCCTCGACGAGATGGGGCCGGCCGACCTCGGCCCCGGCGAGGCCAAGGGCGCACCCGACCATCCCCACCGCGGCTTCGAGACCGTGACCTACATGCTCGAGGGCCGCATGGAGCACAAGGACTCCGCGGGCAACGCGGGCGCCATCGGCCCGGGCGACGTCCAGTGGATGACGGCGGGCGCGGGCGTCGTCCACTCGGAGATGCCCGCCGCGGACCTGCGCCGGAAGGGCGGCCGCATCCACGGCTTCCAGCTCTGGGTGAACCTGCCCAAGCGCGACAAGATGATTCCTCCGCGCTACCAGGAGATCCCCGCGGCCCGAATCCCGGCGGCCCGCTCAGACGACGGCAAGGTCTCCGTGCGCGTGATCGCCGGAGAGGCCCTGGGCGCGAAGGCCGTCATCGAGACCCGCACGCCCATTCAGTATCTGCACTACACGATCCAGGCTGGCGGCAGGACATCCCAGCGCGTCCCCCGCGACTACAACGCGTTCGCATACGTCATCGACGGCGCGGCGACATTCGGGGCGGACGATCGTCCTGCCCAACCCCGCCAGATGGTGATGTTCTCCAACGACGGCGACGAGGTCTCGATCGCGGCGCCGTCGACATCCACGCAGCCGCTGGACGTCCTCATCCTCGCCGGCGTCCCGCTCCGCGAGCCCGTGGCGCGAATGGGCCCGTTCGTGATGAACACGCGCGCCGAGCTGCTCGAGGCGATGGATGACTTCCAGAACGGCCGGATGGCCCGGATCGTGCCCTGAGGTACCTGCCTACTTCGCCCGGTCACCGCATTCGTTGATACGCGACTACCAAGAGAATGAGCGCCGCCATTAGGCAGAGCGCTCCCGTAACGTGCAGCCATGAGATGAAACTCCCAGTGCGAACGAAGCCCGCGAGAGCATTTACCCTGATCGCACCGCGCGTCTGTCTCCTAATGGCCACTTTCTGCACGTCGTGGGCGCGAAATAGTAGCAACAGTCCACCTATCCCAAAGACCATCGCTCCAGTTACGGCCTGAACTAGCTTTTCCATGAGGTCCTCAACAACACGCGAGTCTGCGACTAACGGCTATCGCGGGATCCGCGCGCCCCACCGGCGGGCGAGTTTGCGGCCATCCTCGACCCCGTAGAGACGCGCGACGAGCATGACCACGTTCTGGCGGATCCGCGCCGGATCGCCGATGGCCTGGGACATCTCGGCCTCGAATCGCCCGACGAGCGTCTTTCGCGAGAGGCGGTGGCGCCGATGGATGCCCTCGATGGCGTCGAGGTCGTGCTGGTAGCCACGCACGGCCTTTGCCAGCGCGAGGTCGTACTTGTCGGGAAACGAGAGGGTGAGCTTTTCGAGCCTGAACCCCCGGGCTGGGCGCAAGCGCCGTTCGTAGTCGTAGGGGAGATCGGCGACGGGAGCCGCGGCCACCGCGATGGCCAGGCCGGTCTCCAGCCGCGCCTTCCGGGCAGCCTCGGTGATCTGTCTGGACATTCCATGGAACAGGTCGATGTCCGCCGTCTCCGTACCCGAGTCGTAGGCGACCGCGGCCGCGGCGCCGCCGATGACCACGGCCTTCGACGGCCGCCGCAAGTGTCGGTCGAGCACTCTCAGGAAGGCGACGAGCTGCGCCCGGCCGAATCTCGTCAGAGCTCGGCGGCCTTCTCAAAATAGGAGGCGAAGCTCTCCCACGGCATGTTCATGAGCAGCCCCCACTGTCGGGCCACCGCCGGCGTGTTTTCATCGGCGGCGGCTCGCTCCCACGGCCGCCCATGAGCGCCGACGAAAAAGTAGAACGGCCGTGCAGGCCTTGCGCTCGCGCGCAGGCGGCGGAGGGTCTCGTCGAAGACGCCGCTGCCGCCCAGCCTCGCCGCGGTCTCCAGGAAGAAACCAAGCGCCGGCCCCTCGCTCTTCCCCTCCGCTTGCCTCACCAACTCCGCCAGGTCCAATCGATCGCGTGTCCTCCACAGGAATACAGGCAGCATCCGGGCCATTGCGGAATCTCGACGGCTCGCTTTGACGGCCCTCACGACCTGGGTCTCCAGCCGGCGCGGCAACGGAGCGCGGGCGACCGATGATCCGCCGAGCGCCACGAGCGGGGCGAGCCCCAGCCAATCGTCCTCGGAGAGTACGGGCCTGGCCCACCGCGCCCGCGCCGCGCGCCGCGCGATCGCGGCCCTTCGCATGGGCGTGAGGGCGCGAGCACGAGCGCGGCCACCCAACAGCCCTCCTCGCCTCCCCAGCGCCGCCATCCGCCGTGACTTCGTCAACAAAGAGACTCTAACACGCTCAAGCATATCGCAAGAAGTGTGACTGCTCTCGCACTGGGGCTGTCGGACGTACGCGTACACACTCCTCGCTCCACCAGAACAGTTCAGTACTGTAGATCCGGGTTGAGCTTGCGGTAGCGGGTGAGGCGCTCGCGCATGGCCTTGGCGGCGGCGGCGCCTTCGGGTGTTCCGGTCGTCTCCATGGCGGTGAGGGCCGGCTCGGCGTGGTCGAAGTCGAGCATGGCCAGGGCCGTCACCGCGGCCTTCTGGACGCGCGGGTCGGGGTCCTGCGCGCCGGCCTTGATGGCGTCGAGGGCGGCCTCGGCGGAGATCGACTTACGGGCCAGCATCAGGCGGAGACCCTCGAGGGCGGCCGCGCCCCCGCCATGG
>DAINRN010000113.1:335-8916 GCA_036741815.1 Acidobacteriota bacterium | reverse complement strand
AGTACGCGCATCCGGAGGACGTGCGCGAGAAGTTGCTCGAGCCCGAGTTCAAGGGCTTCGGGCGCGTGCTGTCGGACAAGAACGGGGCGTTTGCGCTGAAGACGATCAAGCCGGGGCGGGTCGAGGGGCCGGGCGCGCGCTACGCGCTGTGGGTCCAGGGCTGCTCCATCCGCTGTCCGGGATGCTGCAACCCGCACCTTTTCGACGCCGCCGCCGGTGAGGTCGTCGCGGTGGACGCGCTCCTGGCCGAGATGCGAGGGGTCCGCGCCGCCATCGAGGGCGTGACGTTCCTGGGCGGCGAGCCGTTCGAGCAGGCCGCGCCCCTGGCCCGGCTGGCCGCCGGGGCGCGGGGCCTCGGTCTCACCGTGATGGTCTTCTCCGGTTACACGCTCGAGGAGCTCCTGGCCCGCGCCGACCACGGTGCGCAGGCGCTGCTGCGGGAGACGGACGTCCTCGTGGACGGACGGTACGACGCGACGCGTCCGGAGCGCGGCCGGAGGTGGGTCGGCTCGGAGAACCAGCGCTTCCACTACCTGACCGGCCGCTACTCGCCGGAGATCGAGCTCCCGCCGGACGACGCGCCGCTGCGCGAGATCGAGGTCCGGATCGAACCCGACGGACGGATCCGCTCCAACGGCTGGCCCCTCTGGACGCGCCCGGCCCTCGGCCGCGCGCGGTAGATCTTCAGTCCTCCGGCAGGAGCCCGCCCAGGGCCCAGCCCAGGGAGCCGGCGATGCCGGCGAGGATCATGTTCACGATCAGACCGCCCATCCTGCTGAGAACGGCCTGCCCGAATGCCACCTCGGTCCCGGTGGCGTCGGGGCCGAGGATGGCGGTGGGGTGGTTGAAATAGGTGTGGAGGCCGAGGCCGTAGGAGAAGAGGGTCGCCGCGAAGATCACGGCCTGAGTGACGAGGCCGAGGGTCATGGCCAGCCCTGCCGCCCGCCACAGCCGGAAGCCGAGCCACCGCCGGCAGAACGCGCCGTAGAAAGTGGAGGCGTAGATGGTCAGGGTCACGAGGCTGAAGACATGGGTGCCCTTCTCGTAGGGGACGTGGAAGGTACCGAACAGCCACCTCCCCACCGTGAAGACGGCCAGCAGCACCAGGTACGGGCGGGCCAGCTTGAGGTTCTCGGCCATGCTCTCCGTCCTTCCTTCCCCAACACGGGGGCGCCGCAGGCGCCCCCGCGTCAGAGATGATACATGGCCGGGTTATAGTGAATCACCCTCGCGGGGCTCGACAAGGATGCTGCGCGCCTTCACCGACGTTCGTCCCGAGGAGCGGGCGGGCGTCACCGGCGCCTTCCTGACCCTCTTCGGAATCCTCGCCGGCCACACCCTTCTCGAGACGGCCCGCGACGCGCTCTTCCTGGCCCGGCTGGCGCCTTCGCAGCTGCCCTGGGTCTACCTGGCCATGGCCGTCCTGGCCGTCGGCCTCTCCCTCGGCCCGGGAGCGCGACGGCTGATGCGCACCCGCCAGCTCTCGGGCCTCCTGGTCGCGTGCGCGGCGGTGACGTTCCTTTTCTGGCTCCTCGGGTCCTGGCGCAGCGCCTGGGCCCTGCGCGGGCTCTACGTCTGGACGGGGCTCGTGGGCACGCTCGCGGGACTCCAGTTCTGGCTCGTCCTGGGCGAGATGTACACGATCACCCAGGCCAAGCGGATCTACCGCGTGGTCGGCCTGGGCAGCGTGCTGGGCGCGGTGGCGGGCGCGGGCGCCGCCCGGCTCATCAGCGTCCACCTCTCCACGTCCGACCTCATCCTGGCGGCGGCAGCCACCCTCGCGGTGACGGGACTGGGGCCGGCGCTCCTGCTGCGCCGGGCCGAGGGGGCGGGCGCGGAGGCCTCGCCCGTGGCCGTGCCCTCGAGCCCGTCGCAGGCCATGGCGTTCCTGCGCGGCCACCCCTACCTCATCCGGCTCTCCGGCCTCGTGCTCGTCTCCACCATGACCGTGACGCTGGCCGACTACATCTTCAAGAGCACGGTCGCCCGGATCGTCCCGCCCGCGGACCTCGGCACCTTCTTCGCCACCTTCTACATGACCCTCAACCTGCTGGCCCTCGCCACGCAGCTCGTGCTGATGGGCTGGCTCCTGCGCGTGCTCGGCCTGCACCGCGCCCTCTGGGTGCTGCCGAGCCTCGTCCTGCTCGGCTCGGCCGGCGTGGCCGCCGGAGGAGGGCTGCTGGCCGCCCTGCTGCTGAAGGGCGCGGACGGCGCGCTGCGTCCCTCCCTCCACCGCACCACCACCGAGCTTCTCTTCCTGCCGATACCCGACGGCCTGCGCGCCCGGGCCAAGCCCCTCATCGACGTCGTCGGGCAGAGGGGCGGTCAGGCCCTGGCCTCGGTCTTCATCCTGGGCCACCTGGCCCTGAACCGCGGCGACGCGGTGATGGCCGCCGTGGCCGGGACCCTCTGCCTGGTATGGATCGCCTGGTCCAGCGAGCTCAAGGCACATTACCTGGACCTGTTCCGGACCGCGCTGCGGGAAGGATCGATGCGCGACCGGGCGGACCTGCCAGACCTCGACCTCGCCTCGCTCGAGGCCCTCATCTCCGCCCTCAACGCCCGCGACGACGCCGAGGTGGTGGGCGCCATGGACCTGCTCGCCGCCGAGGGACGGGGCCGCCTGGTCCCGGCCCTCATCCTCTACCACCCGTCGCGGCCCGTCCTGCTGCGCGCCCTGGAGCTGTTCGAGACCTCGGGCCGCTCCGACTTCGTCCCCCTGGCCGACCGGCTGCTCGATCACGCGGACCCGGAGGTGCGCGCGGCGGCCCTGCGCGCGCGGTCGGCGGCGGCGCCCGACCACGCCCTGCTGCGCAAGGGGATGCTGGATCCGAGCCCGCTGGTTCGCGCCACCGCTCTGGTGGGCCTCGTCTCCGGCGGGTGGATCATGGACGGGATGGAGGGGGCGCTCGAGGGCCTGCGGTCCTCGACCGCCGAGGCCGACGCCGCCCTGGCCCGGGCCATCCGGCGCCAGCCTTCGCCGATCTTCGTGGACGCGCTCCTGGGCCTGGCGGAGAATCCCTCTCCATCCGTCAAGGCCCTCACCGCGGAAGCGATGGGCGCGGTGAAGAGCCCGCGCTTCCTTCCCGCGCTGCTGTCGATGCTGGCCGTCCGTGACGGAAGGGACGCGGCCCGCGCCGCTTTCCTCGAGCACGGAGACGAGGCGCTGCGCTTCCTCGACGAGGCGCTGGCGGACCTGAGCCTCCCTCGCGAGGCCCGCCGCCACCTGCCGCGCACCATCAGCCGGTTCCCCCCCGCGGCGGCCGCGCCCGTGCTGCTGCGCCACCTCCTCCCCGAGCCCTCCGGCATGGTGCGCTTCAAGATCATCCGCGGGCTGGGCCGGATCGCGACCGACAACCCGGACCTGCCGCTCGACAGGGCGGTGCTGAAGGAGACGACCTCGCGGACCCTGGAGGCCGCCTTCCGTGTGATCCACTGGCGCTCGATGCTCGAGCGGGGCGCCCGTGCGGACCCGCGGCGGGCCACCGCCGGCCACGGCCTGCTCGCCGCCGTCCTCCGCGACAAGGAGATCCACGCGGTGGAGCGGCTCTTCCGGCTGCTCGCCCTGCAATACCGCGGGGAGGACTTCCGGACGATGCACCGGGGGCTACGCAGCGACGACGCGAAGGTGCGGTCCAACAGCCGTGAGCTGCTGGAGAACCTCCTCGACCCGCCCCTGCGGGAGGCGGTCGTCGCCGTCGTGGACGACGCCCCCGCCGAGCAGCGCCTCGCCCGGGCCGAAGGCTACTACCGCGCCCCGCTCCTGGACTACGAGGCGGTGATCAGCACGCTGCTGGACCAGCGCGGCGAGACCCTCCAGAGCCTCGCCGCCTATCACGTGGGAGAGCTGGGGCTCACCACGCTGCGGGGCCGGCTGGAGGCCATCGACCGGCGCGGGACGGGCCTTTTCGTCTCGCGCGTCATCGAGCGCGCGCTCCGGCTGCTCGCCGACCCCGGCGCAGGCCTCGCCCATGCCTAGGGCCCCGGGCACGGCGTCCGTGGAGCGCATCCTCTCCCTCAAGAGGATTCCCATGCTCGCCGGGCTCTCGCCCGAAGACCTGGCCGCGGTCGCCGACTTCGGGCAGGAGCGCTTCTTCGCCAAGGGCAGCGTCCTCCTGCGCGAAGGGGAGCCGATTCCCGCCCTCTACGCGCTGCTCGACGGCCGGGTGCACCTCGCCCGCCGGGGACGCACGCTGGGGCACGTCACCTCGGGAGGGTTCGTGGGCGGCGCCGCCATGTTCGCCCGCGATCCCGAGGGACTGGGGGCCGTCGCCGAGACGGACACGCTGGCCATCGAGCTGCAGGCGGATGGGGCGCTCGAGATCTTCGAGGACCACTTCCCCATCCTCCATCACGTCCTGCGCGAGGTGTGCGGCTGGCTCGTCGACCTCGTGGCGGGGCTCCCCCCCCACCTGTACGGCGATCTCTTCCCTGGCGTCCCTGGCCCGCGCACGGCGGCCGCGGATCTCGACCTGGTGGAGAGGATCCTGTTCCTGCACCAGGTCCCGGTGTTTGCGCAGAGCGGGATTGACTCGCTCGCCGAGCTGTCGCGGGGAATGGTCGAAGCCACCTATCCGCCCGGCGCCACGCTGTGGGAAGAGGGCGAGCCGTCGGGAACGGTGGCGCTCGTGGTGGCGGGGACCGTGTCGTGCGCGGCCCGCGGCGGGGACGCCACCTTCGTCGTGGGCCCCGGGGCCTCCATGGGAGCGGTGGAATCCATGGCGGAGCGGCCGCGGTGGCACGGCGCCGTCACGCAGACGAGCGTGACGGCCCTGCAGGGCCACATCGAAGGGCTCATCGACGTCTTCGAGGACAACTTCGAGATGGCGATGGACTACCTGGCCTTCATGGCCCGCGCCCAGGTCCGCATCCTGGAGATGCGGGTCTCCGGAGGCGGGAAGGCCATGGAGCGCCTCTATGGGTGCGAGGACGCGCCCGACGATCCCGATTGACGGGAGGACAGCCCCGGCGTGACCGGGGCCTGAGGCGGGCCGCCCTGGCTACCGGGGCCGCTCGCCCGCGGCCACCCGCGCCAGGGACAGGCTCCGGCCCAGCACCGGCGCGATGACCCGCAGCTCGGACATGAGCGTGTCGAACTGATCGGGGTACAGGCTCTGCGCGCCGTCCGAAAGGGCGTTGTCGGGGTCGTCGTGGACCTCGATGAGCAGGCCGTCCGCGCCCGCGGCCACGGCCGCCCGCGCCATGGGCGTGACCTTGTCGCGGCGCCCGGTGCCGTGGCTGGGATCGACCAGGATCGGCAGGTGGCTCCGGGTCTTGACCACGGGGATGGCCGAGATGTCCAGTGTGTTGCGCGTGGCGCTCTCGAAGGTGCGGATGCCCCGCTCGCACAGGATCACGTCCGGGTTGCCGCCGGCCAGGATGTACTCGGCGGAGAGCAGCCACTCCTCGATGGTGGCGGACATCCCCCTCTTCAGCAGCACCGGGCGGCGGACGCGCCCCAGCTCCTTCAGGAGGTCGAAGTTCTGCATGTTGCGCGCCCCGACCTGGAGGCAGTCCACGTAGCGGAGCATCATCCCTATAGTACGGATGTCCATGACCTCGCTGACCACGGCCAGCCCCAGCTCGTCGGCCGCCTCCCGCATCCAGCGCAGCGCCTCCTCGCCGTGACCCTGGAAGGCGTAGGGAGAGGTGCGCGGTTTGAAGGCGCCGCCCCGCAGCGCGCGGGCCCCCGAGGCCTGGACCGAGCGCGCCACCGACGTGACCTGCTCGCGCGACTCGACGGAGCACGGCCCGGCGATCACGACCACCACCGGCCCGCCCACCTTCACCCCCGCCACCTCCACCACGCTGTCCACCGGCTTGAAGGTGCGGCCGACGAGCTTGTAGGGCTCGGTGATCTTGACCACCTCGCGCACCCCGGGAGGAGCTCGAGCGCCCGGGGGTCCACGGGCCGCCGCGGCGAGCCCACCGCGCCCAGCACAGTGTGGCTCACGCCCGTGGACCGGTGCACGTCGTAGCCGACCTCCACCAGGGCCTCCACGACCTTCTGGATCTGCTCGTCGGTGGCCGTCTGCTCCATCACGATGACCATGGCCCTCAATCCTGTCCGATATCCGACTCCGCCGCCAGCCGCTCCAGCCTCCGGCTCTCGTCGATGATCCGCTCGAAGAGCCTCCGGACCGCGGCCCGGTCCAGGGGTCCGGGGTTCTCGCGCAGGACGCGGTCGAGCAGCTCGTCCTCGCGCTCGGGCGAGTAGAGGGGCAGGCCCAGGGCCCGCTTGATGCGGCCGATCTCCACCGCGCAGGCCGAGCGGCTGTTGAGCAGGCGCACGAGCTGGTCGTCGATGGCGTCGATGCGGCGCCGCCACTCCTCGATCCGCCCCGCGGTCACATCCCGCTCCTGAGCCATCGCACCTGTCCCCCGAGGTCGCCGTCCGGCGTCTCCTCGAGGAAGCGCACGAGCGCGCTGCCCACGACCACGCCGTCCGCCAGCGCCGCCGCCGCCGCCACCTGCGCGGGAGTCGCGATCCCGAACCCCAGCGCCACCGGGGCCGTGGTCAACGCCTTCAGCCGGCCGACCAGGAGGCCCGCGTCCTCGGGCAGCGCCTCGCCCTCCCCGGTCACGCCCGTGCGGCTCACCGCGTAGACGAAGCCGCGCGACGCCTCCGAGACCAGGCCCAGCCGCGTGTCGGAGCTGGTGGGCGCGGCCAGGAACACGGTGTCCAGGCCCGCCTCCCGGGCCACGCCGATCCAGCCTCCGCCCTCTTCCGGCGGGAGGTCGGTGACGAGCACGCCGTCCACCCCCGCGTCGGCGGCCTCGCGGGCGAGGCGGCCCAGGCCGTAGCGGAGCAGGGGGTTGAAGTAGCTGAACAGGAGGAGCGGCAGCGCGCTCTGCGCGCGGATGGCGCGCGCCGCGCCCAGGACGCGCGCGAGTGTCGTCCCCTGCCGGAGCGCGCGCTCGCTGGCGCGCTGGATCACGGGGCCGTCCGCCAGCGGGTCGGAGAACGGCACGCCGAGCTCCAGGACGTCCACGCCCGCCGCCTCCATCTCTCGCGCGGCCTCCACCGTCCGGTCCAGGGAGGGGTCGCCGGCGGTCACGAAGGCCACGAAGGCCTTCCCTCCTTCCCTCCCGCGCCGCGCGAAGGCCTCGCCGATTCTACTCATGACCGGTCCCCGTCTGGCTCTCCCGCAAGGTCGCGCTCGCGCGCGTTCCGTCTCCGGCCTTCAAGATGCCCAGGTCCTTGTCCCCTCGTCCACTCAGGTTCACGATGACACGCCGTCCCCGCAAGGACCCCGCCTCGCGGAGCAGCCAGGCCACGGCGTGGGCGGACTCGAGCGCGGGGATGATCCCCTCCGTCTCCGCCAGGGCGTGGAAGGCCGAGAGCGCCTCGTCGTCCGTGACCGCCGCGTAACGCACCCGGCCCTGGTCGCGCAACAGGGCGTGCTCCGGCCCCACCGCCGGGTAGTCCAGGCCGGCGGCGATCGAATGCCGGGGGGGATTCAGGGGGGTGCGGCGCAGCACCCCCCTGCTCAAGGACGAGGAATCGCGCCGCGTGGTCGCCGGGCGCCGGGGAGCGGCCGCCCGCCTCCACGCCCACCATCTCGACGGGGTCGCCGAGGAACGGATGGAAGAGGCCCAGGGCGTTGGATCCGCCCCCCACGCAGGCCACGAGCAGGTCGGGCAGCCCGCCCTCGCGGCCCAGGAACTGCGCGCGGGCCTCCTCGCCGATCACCGACTGGAAGTCCCGCACCATGGCCGGGTACGGGTGCGGACCCAGGACCGATCCGAGGAGGTAGTGCGTGGTGCGGACGTTCGTGACCCAGTCGCGCATCGCCTCGTTGATCGCGTCCTTCAGCGTGCGCGAGCCGGAGTGGACCTCGAGGACCTCGGCGCCGAGCAGCCGCATGCGGAAGACGTTGGGCGCCTGGCGTGCCATGTCCTCGGTGCCCATGTAGACGACGCAGCGCAGTCCGAGCCACGCGCAGGCGGTGGCCGCGGCCACGCCGTGCTGCCCCGCCCCCGTCTCCGCCACGATGCGGGCCTTGCCCATGCGCCGCGCGAGCAGGGCCTGTCCCACCGCGTTGTTGATCTTGTGCGCGCCGGTGTGGCAGAGGTCCTCGCGCTTCAGGTAGACGCGGCACCCGGTCTGCGCCGACAGCCGCGCCGCGAAGAAGAGCGGCGTGGGCCGTCCGACGTAATCGCGCAGGGCGTCGGCCAGCCCGCCGCGGAAGGAGGATTCGCGCCGCGCCTCGCCGTAGGCGGCCTCCAGCTCGCGCAGCGGCTCCATCAGCGTCTCGGGGACGAAGCGCCCGCCGTACGGCCCGAAGTGCCCCGCCGCTTCCGGTTTCACGCCGCCGGCCCCCGCGCCGTCCGCGCCACCGCCTGCACGAAGGCCCGCACCTTGGCGGGGTCCTTGCGGCCCGGCGCCGACTCCACGCCGCTCGAGACGTCCACGCCGTCCGGCCGCACCGCGGTCAGGGCCCTGCCCACGTTGTCGGGCGTGAGGCCGCCCGCGAGCATCAGGAAAGGGACGTTCTCGCGGACCTCGCGGGCCAGCGACCAGTCGACCGCGAACACCTCCCAGCCGGTCTTGCCCGCTGCGACGTAGAACACTTCGGGG
>DAINRN010000113.1:0-325 GCA_036741815.1 Acidobacteriota bacterium | reverse complement strand
CCGGTGCCGCCCGGCGGGCCGGAGGCGCCGCCCGGCCGGCTGTCGAGGAGGATGCCGTCCGCCTTCCCCTGGTAGCGGAGAACGCTGGCGAGCTCGAAGCCCTGTCCCACGTGCACGGCCTTCATCACCCGGCGGGGCAGGCCCGCCAGGTCCTCGGGCGCCTCCTGCCCGTGCAGCTGGAGGACGTCGAGGCCGACCTCCTCGCTCGTCCGCACGAGCTCCTCCCGCGGCGCGTCCACGAAGACGCCCACGCGCAGGACGAAGGGAGGGAGGGCTGCGCTGATGCGCCGCGCGGTCTCGATGTCCACCCGGCGCGGGCTGCCCG
>DAINRN010000112.1:0-8957 GCA_036741815.1 Acidobacteriota bacterium | reverse complement strand
CTGTTCGGGAACCCCCAGAAGACGCTGCCCCAGATCTCGCCCGATGGGAAGCGGCTGGCCTGGATCGCGCCCGACGACAAGAACGTCCTCCAGGTCTGGGTCAAGACCGTGGGCGGGTCGGACGACAAGGTCGTGACCGCGGACAAGAAGCGCGGCATCCGGCGCTACTTCTGGGCCGAGGACGACAAGACGCTCATCTACCTCCAGGACGCGGACGGAGACGAGAACTGGCACGTCTACGGCGTGGACCTCCGGAGCGGCAACGTGCGCGACTACACGCCGTTCCAGGGCGTGCGCGCCACGGTGTCGGCGATCGACCCGGCCTTCCCGGACGAGGTCCTCGTCGAGATGAACCTCCGGGACCGAAAGGCGATGGACGTGCATCGCCTGAACCTCGCCACCGGCGCCCTGGTGCTGGACACGGAGAACCCGGGCGACGTCGTCGGCTGGGGTGCGGACGCCAGGCTCCAGGTACGGGCGGCGCAGGTCGCGACTCCCGAAGGCGGGACCGAGATCCGCATCCGCGACACCGTGCCGTCGCCGTGGAGGAGCTGGCTGAAGGTCGGGCCCGAGGAGATCCTCGAATTCCAGGACTTCACCGCCGACGGCAAGGCGGCCATCCTCAAGTCCTCCATCGGCAACGACACGGCGCGGGTGGTGGAGCGCGACATCGCCACCGGCGCGGAGAAGGTGCTCGCCTCTTCGGCCGAGGTGGACGCCGGCGAGGTCGTGGTCCATCCCACCCGGCACGTGGTGCAGGCCGTGGCCTTCGCCCCCGGCCGCAGCCGCTGGACCGTCGTCGATCCCGAGGTCAAGGCGGACTTCGAGGGGATCGCGAAGCTCAGCGACGGGGACTTCTCCCTCGTGAACCGCGACAGCGCCGACGGCCACTGGCTGGTGGCGTTCACCTCCGACCGCGGCCCCGTCCGCTACTACGACTGGGACCGCGCCGCGAAGAAGGGCGCCTTCCTCTTCGTGCATCAGCCCAAGCTCGAGGGGCTGCAGCTGGCGGAGATGAAGCCGGTGGCCATCAAGAGCCGCGACGGCCTGAGCCTCAACTCGTACCTGACTCTTCCCGTGGGCGTCCCCGCCCAAGGCCTGCCGATGGTCCTCTTCGTGCACGGCGGCCCCTGGGCCCGCGACGTGTGGGGTTACTCCGCCACCCCGCAATGGTTCGCCAACCGCGGCTACTCCGTCCTGCAGGTCAACTACCGGGGCTCCACCGGCTACGGCAAGAAGTTCTTGAATGCCGGGAACCGTCAGTGGGGCCTGAAGATGCACGATGACCTGATCGACGCGGTGGACTGGGCCGTAAGACAGGGGATCGCGGACCCGAAGAAGATCGCGATCTACGGCGGCTCCTACGGCGGCTACGCCGCCCTGGCGGGGGTCACCTTCACCCCGGACACGTTCGCCTGCGCTGTGGACATCGTGGGCCCTTCGAACCTCAAGACGCTGGTCGACGCCATCCCGCCGTATTGGAAGCCCCTGCGCTCGACCTTCGACGTCCGCATGGGCAACGTGGACGACCCCAAGGACACCGAACTCATCAAGAACGCCTCACCGCTGTTCAAGGCCGACAGGATCAAGCGGCCCCTGCTCATCGGCCAGGGCGCCAACGACCCGCGGGTCAACAAGGCGGAGTCGGAGCAGATCGTCTCCGCCATCGAGAAGAACGGCGGGAAGGTGACCTACGTGGTCTACAGCGACGAG
Source organism: Acidobacteriota bacterium (assembly GCA_036741815.1). Taxonomy (GTDB): domain Bacteria; phylum Acidobacteriota; class Vicinamibacteria; order Fen-336; family Fen-336; genus DAINRN01. The sequence continues at coordinate 7,244 of DAINRN010000112.1, read as the reverse complement.
GGCCACGGCTTCGCGCGGCCGGACAACCGGATCGACTTCAACTCCCGGGCCGAGGCCTTCCTCGGAAGCTGCCTGGGCGGCCGCGTCGAGCCCATGGCCGGTGAGCGGCAGGCCGGGTCCACCGCCGTGGTGAAGGTGGTCGGCCAGTAGTAATTCGGGAACCCACCGCCCGCCAGGGCCGTATCTACCTCGGATAGCGTCGCTTCAAGGAAAGAGCGGCAGAGGAGCGCGATGGCGAAGGCGAACGGTCGGCGTTGGCGCCGGTGGTGGGTCGTCGGCGGGGTGCTCGTGCTCGGAGGCGGGTTGTGGGCGGCGCGGCCCAAGGCCCCTGAAAAGGACGAGAAGGACAAGGTCAAGACCGCCAAGGCCGAGACGGGCTCCGTACAGGTCCGGGTGACCGAGGTGGGCTCGGTCGAGCCCCAGGTCAAGGTGGACGTCAAGTCCGTCCTCTCGGGCAAGGTGGTGGAGCTGCTGGTCCGGGAGGGTGACCGCGTGAAGCGCGGCGAGGTCCTGGCCAGGGTGGAGCCGGACGTGAACCAGGCCCGGGACCTGTCCCAGGTCAAGAACGCGGTCCACGAGGCGGAGATCACCCTCAGCGAGGCCAAGGCCAACCATGAGCGCGACCGCGGGCTGCTCGCCCAGGGCCTGCTGTCGCAGAAGGACAACCTGGAGAGCGAGACCCGCTACAAGTCCGCAATGGCCGCGCACGAGTCGGCGGTCGAGAAGTTCCGCATCGTCCAGGACAGCGGCGTCCCCATCACCGCGGGAGCGGACACCCGCCAGCGCCTCAACGTCACGGCGCCCATGGACGGCGTCGTCATCCGTCGCAACGTGGAGCCGGGCGACACCGTCACCTCCGGCGTGTCGTCGTTCAACGCCGGGACCGTGCTCATGACCGTGGCCGACATCGGGACCATGATCATCAAGGCCGGCGTCAACGAGGTCGACATCGGCAAGGTGCGCCTGGAGCAGCCGGTCAAGGTCTCCCTCGACGCGTACCCCAAGGCCCGCTTCGCCGGCGTCATCAAGCGCATCGCGCCCGCCGCCCGCCTCGAGGAGAAGGTCAAGGTCTTCGAGGTCGAGATCGCCATCGACCGGCAGGGCGCCGAGCTGCGCACGGGGATGACGGCCAACGTGGACGTCCTGGGCGAGCGCAAGGACAAGATCCTCACCGTGCCCGTGGAGGCACTGTTCCGCAAGGACGACGCGGAGCTCGTCTACGTCAAGAAGGCGGTCTCGCCGCACGGCGCGGAATCGCCCGGCCTGTTGAGCCGCGTGTTCGCCGGCGGCAAGAAGGACGACCCCGCGACCAAGCTGGACGACAAGGACAAGTGGAAGGAGAAGTTCGAGGTCCGCACCGTGGAGACGGGCCTGAGCAGCTTCGACAAGGTCGAGGTGGTGTCGGGCCTCAAGCCCGGCGACGAGGTGGCGGTCGAGGACCCCACCAAGCCGCGTGAGAAGAAGGACAGTGAGTGACCCCGCGCTGGCCGGCCTGGTCCTGACCCTGGGGGCGGTGGGCGACGCGGAGCAGTCAGTGGCGGCGCCGGCCCGCGCCGCGGCGGCGGCGGCCACGGACCTGATCCGCCTGGCCGGCGTCACCAAGACCTATGACGCGGGCGAGCTGGCCGTCCAGGCCCTGAGCGGGATCGACCTGACGCTCGAGAAGGGCCAGATGACGGCCATCGTCGGCCCTTCCGGCTCCGGCAAGTCCACGCTCATGCACATCCTGGGCTGCCTGGACGGCCCCACCTCCGGCACCTACCTGCTCGAGGGCCAGGACGTCTCCGCCATGTCGAGCTTCCAGCTCGCCGGGGTGCGGAACCGGAAGATCGGCTTCGTGTTCCAGACCTTCAACCTGCTGCCCAAGGCCTCGCTGCTGCGCAACGTCGAGCTGCCCTTGCTCTACGCCGGCATGGGCGGCGCCGAGCGCAAGGAGCGCGCGCTGCAGGCGCTGCAGCGCGTCGGCCTGAGCGACCGCGTCAAGCACCGGCCTGCCGAGCTGTCCGGCGGCCAGCGGCAGCGCGCGGCCATCGCCCGCGCCATCGTGAACGGGCCGTCGCTCATCCTGGCCGACGAGCCCACGGGCAACCTGGACAGCAGGACCGGCCTCGAGATCCTCCGCATGTTCCACGAGATGCACGCCCGCGGCGAGACGATCGTGATCGTGACCCACGACCCGAAGATCGCCGAGCAGTGCCAGCGCGTGGTGCAGATCGTGGACGGACGGATCGAGGACGACCGGTTCAACCCCGCCGCGTGACCGCCGAATGAAACGCCTGCTCGCCTCCCTCTGGGAGTCCGTGATCGACGGCGTGGTGGACATGAACAGCCACCGCACGCGCAGCGTGCTGCAGCTGGTGGGGATCGTGCTGGGCGTGGCCTCGGTGGTGGCCACCTTTGGTCTCATCGACGGCGGCCGGCAGCAGGTCATGGCCTTCTTCGACAAGACGGGCGGCGTGCGCAAGATGCTGATCCAGGACAAGGAGGTCCACGAGGTCATGCAGACTGCCGCGCAGAAGAGCTCCAAGGGCCTGACCTACGACGACGCGGTGGTCCTGGCCCGCGAGGCGAAGCTCATCGAGCTGGTCGAGCCCACCGTGCAGCGCAACGAGATCGTCAAGGGCCACGGCTACGAGAAGACCCTGGAGGTCTCCGGCGCCACTTCCGCCTACGAGCACATGTACGACTTCCATCCCGCCGAGGGCCGCTTCCTGACCGCGGAGGACGCGTCCGACAGCGCCAAGGTGGTGGTCCTGGGATCGCAGCGGCGCGAGGAGATCTTCGGGGCCCGCCCCGCGGTGGGCCAGACCCTGTCCATCGGGGGCCGCACCTACACGGTGGTCGGCGTCATGGAGAAGAAGGAGTTCTTCTTCAACGAGGCCGACGGCAACGCGCTGGAGTGGATGAACAAGTTCGTGTTCGTGCCCACCACCACCATGCTCAACCGGATGTCGGGCGACCGCGCGGGCCAGAAGATCGCCTACATGAACGTGCAGGTCCGCGACGTGAAGGACATGGACAAGGCCATGGAGGAGGTGGCCACGATCCTGCGGCGGACCCACGGCGGCGTGGACGACGTGGAGATCGTGAACCGCAAGGCGCGCATGGAGCAGATGGAGCAGCAGGGCCGCATCTACGACGTGACCTTCATGGTCTGCGGGGCCATCTCCCTGCTGGTGGGGGGGATCGTCATCATGAACATCCTGCTGGCCTCGTTCAACGAGCGTGTGCGCGAGGTGGGGACCCGCAAGGCGCTGGGGGCGACGGGGCTGAACATCATGGCCCAGTTCCTGGTGGAGAGCGTAGTGGTGACGCTCATCGGCGGCGTCCTGGGCGTGGTCCTGGGCACGGGCTTCACCCGCGGCATCAGCGCGTTGATCCAGCAGCCCGTGGTCCTGTCGCCCACCATGATCGTGGCGGGCCTGTCGTTCTCGGTGGTGGTAGGGATCTTCTTCGGCTTCTACCCCGCGGTGAAGGCCGCGCGCCTCAACCCCATCCAGGCCCTGAGGTACGAATGAACCTCGGCGAGTCGGTCCGCACCTCGGCCAGCGAGATCCTGAGCCACAAGCTGCGCTCGCTCCTGACCCTCGTGGGGATCATCCTGGGGACCACGTCGCTCGTGGTCATGGTCTCCGTCATCGGCGGGGCGGCCGAGGGCGTGCGCCGCGGCTTCGACGACCTGGGCTTCGACGGCGTCATGTTCGTCTCGCAGCGGCCGCCCCAGGACCGGCTGGAGAGGAAGAAGCAGGGCTACTCGCGCGGCCTGCGCACCAACGACCTGCCGGTGCTGGACGCGGGCCGCGAGCTGCTGGAGGGCGCGGCCCCGGTGGTGTCCACGACGGAGGTGGCGCGGATCAACGGCCGGGACCTGCGCCTCAACGTGGAGGGCATCACCCCCGCCTACGGCGTCGTCCGCAACCGCGGCGCGCAGACCGGCCGCTTCCTGGTTGACCACGACGTGGAGACCCGGGCTCCCGTGGCCGTGATCGGGAAGACGCTCAAGGAGCAGGCCTTCGGCAACGAGGAGGCGCTGGGCCGCGAGATCCTGATCCGCGGCGTCCGCTTCAAGGTGGTGGGCGTCATCCGCGCGCTGGGCAACCACCAGGTGGACGACGACGAGATGCGCCGCGACAACATGAAGGTGTACGTCCCCATCACCACCATGCAGAAGCGCTTCACGGGCACGGACGAGGTCCAGGCCTACGTCTTCAAGGTGTCCGACCCGAAGCGCCTGGCCGACGGCCAGAAGGAGGCGGAGGCGCTCCTCCGCCGGAGCCACCGCGGCATCTCCGACTTCAAGGTCGAGAACATCGGCGAGGAGATCCTGCGCATCCGGGGCGAGGTGGACACCCTCATCAACAACTGGACGGTGGTGCTGGCGTCGATAGCGGGGATCTCGCTGTTGGTGGGCGGGATCGGGATCTTCTCGGTCATGCAGATCTCGATCTCCGAGCGCGTCTACGAGATCGGGCTGCGCAAGGCCATCGGCGCCAGCGACGGGGCCATCTTCGGCCAGTTCCTGATCGAGTCCGTGTCCCTCTCCGTGGTGGGAGGCGTGGCGGGCACCGCCCTCGGGGTGGGGATCACGCTGCTCGCCGGCCAGGCCTTCCCCGACGGCCTCGCCATCTCGCCCGTCGCGTTGCTCCTGGCGGCCGCCTTTGCCGTGGCCATCGGCCTCACGGCGGGCGTTTACCCCGCGCTACGGGCTTCGCGCCTCACCCCGGTGGACGCCATCCGCGCGCTGTAGAGTTCGTCCTCGGCCTCCCGACCGTAACTTTTCGCTTGTGTCCTCCGGCCGGATGGCCTATACGGTGCCATCCACCAAGGAGGCGCAATGAGGACAGCCGCTGCGTTCGTGCTCGGGGTCGTCGTCGGCGCTGGCGCGCTGGCTGTCTTCTCCGGACAAAGGGGGGGCGCTCCGTCACCCCCTCCGTCCACCATTGCCCCGCCGCCTACCACGCCGCCGCCCACGTTGCCCCCGGCGATGTGCGACGGGCTCGTCAAGCTCTCGCTCGAGGGAACGACCATCGTGGCCAACCCTGACAACGTCTGTCTTGCCGTCGGCCGACCCCTGACCTGGGAGATCGTCGGCAAGGGCGATGTCGACATCGATTTCGAGCTGGTTGGCGGCAACAAGGGACCCTTCCCCCGCGACACCGGCAGCTCGCACAATCCGGAGCGCGGGAAATACAAGACGACGGTCGCCGGCGTCCCGGTGAAACTCAAGTCCACGGGCGCGGAGGACTTGCCGCGCCGCTGGAAGTACACGGTCAAGTGGACGGTGCTGGGCAAGACCATCCCGGACCTCGACCCCGTGGTCTGTATCAGGAGATGAGGGTTACTTCCGCAGCGCTTTCTGCAGGGCCGGGTCCGTCAACAGGGGCTTGAGGTCGGGGTTGGTCCTCACGTCGGCCTCCACGCCGCCTTCCACGGCGCGGACCGCGTGCCGCACGGCCCCGGCACGGTCTCCGCAGATCGAGGAAGCGGCGGCGGCGTAATAGGAGACGGTGGGATCCGCCGCTGCGTCCCGGGCCGCCCGCTCGGCTTCCGTGCGCGCCTGGTCACAGCGGCCGTCGCCGGCGAGCCACATGGCCAGGGCCGCCCTCGTCTGGCCGTCCCGCGCGTTGACGCGCAGCTGCTCCTTCCCGAGCTCGATCGCGCGCCCGTAGGCCTGTCGCGCCTCCGCGATGCGCCCGAGCTGGCGGTAGGCGTCGCCAAGGTTCCCCCACCGCACCGCGCTCTCCAGGTCTTCGACGGCCAGGCGGAACTCCCGCACGGCCTCCCCGAAGCGTCCCGTGGAGTAGTACACGAAGCCCAGGTTGTTGTGGACGGACGCGCTCGGCTTGATCCGCAGGGCGGCTTCGAGCAGGGGCTCCGCCTCCTTGAGCTCGCCGCCCAGGATGTGCGCGCCGGCCAGGTTCGTGTAGCCGATGTCGCTGTCCGGGCGCAGATCGATCACCCGCTGGAACATCGCCTTGGCGGCGGGCAGCTTCCCCTGGGCCAGGAAGAAGGTGCCCTCGCTGTTGTAGTTCTCCCAATACGAAGGACGAAGGTCGATCGCGCGGCGGTACATGGCTTCGGCGTCGGCCGAGCGGCCGAGCGCCGCATAGGCCTCGGCGATCCACCGGCATACCGCGTCGTCGGCGGGGGCGAGGTCCTGCGCCTTCTCGAACGAATCCGCCGCCTCGGCCGACCGCCCGCGGCCCAGCGCCACGATCCCCACCGCCAGGTGCGCCTCCGGCAGCGCGGGCGCCAGCGCGACCGCGCGTTGCGCGGACTCCAGGGCCTCGCGCACGCGCTCCCCCTCGCTCGTCTCCCGGTAGTGCTTCCATAGCGCCATGGCCAGCATGGCGTGCGCCTCCGCGAAGCTGGGGTCGGCTGCGATCGCCTTGCGGAACGACTCCTCGGCCCGCGCGTAGTTGCGGTCCACGTCCCACCCCTCGAGGAGAGCTCGCCCGACGAGGTAGTCCTCGAGGGCGACGGCGGGCCGGCTGGCGCGGGCGGGACCGGCCTCGCCGCCCAGGGCCGAGACCATCTCCGCGGACAGCTGGTCGGCGCGGGGCAGGATCCCGCCGACGTCACCCTGGATCGTGCGCGTCCACACGATGCGGCCGTCGTCGCCCGTCGTGCGCATTGCGACCTCGTACCGGTCGCCCTGGACGCCGATCTTTCCCTGGACCACCGCCTGCACCCCGAGCTGCCTGGCCACCAGCCGGGCGTCGTCGTCCGAACCGAACGTCCGGCTCGACGCGAACGGCGCGACCTGCAGACGCCGCGACCCTTTCAGTCCCTCGCCGATGACCAGGGGCAGGACGTCTTTCAGATAGGCCTTTTCCTTTGGCCCGTCGTAGGAGAGGGGCAGCACGGCCACGCTGCGCGGCGCGGCGGGCGGAGGCGGGCTGCGCCACGAGCGCTGCGCCAGCACCGCCGCCGCCACCACGGCGGCGGCCACCACCGCGGCGGCGAGGGCCGTCCACGAGCGCGAACGCGGGGCTCGGGGCACGCCCAACGGCGACGAGCCCGTGGAGAGCGCCGTGCCGGCATGCGCCAGGGCCTGCTCCAGGTCGCGGGCCGTGGCGTACCGCCTGTCGGGCTCTCGCTCGAGGCAGCGCATGACCACGCCGTCGAGGGCGGCGTGGACCTCCGGCGCGAAGCGGCTGGGCGGCGGGCACCGCTCACCGGGCTCACGCAGGGCCAGGGGCAGGGGCACGCCGTCGCCCGGCGGACGTCGGCCCGTCACCATC
>DAINRN010000111.1:0-8974 GCA_036741815.1 Acidobacteriota bacterium | reverse complement strand
GCCGAAGGCGATGTCCTTCTTGGCCGCTTCCACCGCATCCAGCTTCTCCCTGCGCTTCGCCATCTCCCGGTCGTAGAGGCGGGCCTTCAGGATCTTCATGGCCACTTCCCGGTTCCGGATCTGGCTGCGCTCGTTCTGGCAGGAGACCACGATGCCGCTCGGGAGATGCGTGATGCGCACCGCGGAGTCAGTGACGTTCACGTGCTGGCCGCCCGCCCCGCTCGAGCGGTAGGTGTCCACGCGCAGGTCCTTGTCCTGCACGTCGATCTCGATCTCGTCGTCGATCTCCGGCCAGGCGAAGACCGAGGCGAACGACGTCTGCCGCCGGGCGTTGCCGTCGAAGGGGCTGATACGGACGAGCCGGTGGACGCCCGCCTCGGCGGAGAGGTAGCCGTAGGCGTACTCCCCCTGCACGAGCACGGTCGCGCTCTTGATCCCCGCCTCCTCGCCCGCCTGGATGTCGGTCACGTCGCGCTTGTAGCCGCGCTTCTCCGCCCAGCGGAGGTACATGCGCAGCAGCATCTCCGCCCAGTCCTGGCTCTCGGTGCCTCCCGCGCCGGCGTTGATGGTGAGGATGGCGTTGGCGCGGTCGTGCTCTCCCCCCAGCATCTTCTTGAGCTCGGCGCCCTCGATGGTGGCCGCGAAGCCGTCCAGGGCGGCCGGGAGGTCTTTGCCCACGTCCTCGCCCGCCTGGAGCCACTCCACCAGCACGCGGGTGTCGTCCTCCTGCGTGCGCAGGCGCTTCAGGAGGTCGAGGTCGCCCTCCACGCGCTTGCGCCGCTGGAGCACCTTCTGGGCTGCCTCCTGGTCCTTCCAGAACTCGGGGCCCGTCGTCTTCTCCTCGAGCTTCTGGAGCTCGCTCCGCAGCTTGTCGTCCTCAAAGGTAGCCGCGGATGTCCGCGGCCCTCGCGACCAGATCCTCGAACCGTTGCGACAGGTCCTCGCTCAACGCCACCTCCAAACACTCATCTTAATTCACGGCGCGGGAAACGGGTCAGCGCGGTCAGGGCCGCGGACAGGGCCAGGCAGGACCACGCGAAAACGTCGCCGTGCCGGGCATAGAAGGTGAGCCCGGGGACGAAGGGGACCTCCCGCACCAGCATCGTCCGCTCGAAGAGCGACGTGCTCTGCAGGACGCGGCCGTGGGGGTCCACCACCGCCGTGAAGCCGGTGTTGGCCGCGCGCACCAGGTACTTGCCGTTCTCCACCGCGCGGAAGGCCGCCATGGCCATGTGCTGGTACGGCGCCGAGGTGCGTCCGTACCACGCATCGTTGGTGATGTTGACCAGCAGCTCGGCGCCGGCGGCCGCGAACTCGCGCACCGCGTCCGGGAAGATGGCCTCGTAGCAGATGAAGGCCCCCACCTTGTGGCCGTCAACCATCCCCGTGGCGTACTCCGTGCCGGGCGTGAAGTCCGCCACCTGCTTCACGACCTTCGCGGCGACCCGGCCGCCGAGCGTGAGCACGGACTGTATCGGCACGTACTCGCCGAAGGGGACGAGGCGCACCTTGTGGTAGCGCAGGCCGAGCCGGCCGTCGGGCGTGAGCATCTTGGCCCCCACCCAGAACCGCTCCGTGCGCTCGTCGCTGCCCTCGCGGTCGTCGTTGCCGAAGATGAGGTAGACGGCCCGCTCGCGGACCAGCGCCTGGAGCTCCGCCGCCAGCGCGGGGGAATGGTCGAAGTAGAAGGGCACCGCCGACTCCGGCCATATGACCAGGCGGGCGTGTTGCGCGGCGGCGAGGCGGGTCAGGTCGAGGTGAAGGCCGAGGTTCCTCCAGGCCTTGTCGGAATCCCACTTCTCCTCCTGGAGCACCGAGGCCTGGACGAGCGCCACGCGGACGCGGCCCGACTCCACCACGGGCCGCGACACCGCCCAAAAGCCGTGAGCGAGGACCGCGGCCATGAGCCCCGCCGTGGCCAGCGCGGCCGCGCGGCGGGGCCGCGGCCGGGTCTCGACCACCACGTAGGCGAGGACCGCCGACACCAGCGCCACCACGAGCGACACCGCGTACACCGCTCCGTAGCGCGCGACCTGGATGACGGGCAGGTTCGCGTGCTGGCTGTAGCCCAGCAGGCACCACGAGAAGTTGAAGAATGTGTGCGCGCGCAGGATCTCGGTGGCCACCCAGGCCACGGGCGCGGCCAGCAGGGCCCTGGGGCCGAAGGCCCCGTGCCACGTCCCGACCATCCAGGCGAAGAGCGACGGGAAGAGCGCGAGGGCCAGGCACAGCAGGCCCATGACCCCGATGCCCACGGGGAGGCTCAGGCCGCCGTACTGGACGACGACGAGGGCCGTCCAGTACACGATCCCCAACGAGGACAAAGCACCCGTGATGTAGCCGAGGCGGAACGAGTCGAGGCCGCCGCGGCTCTCGGCCAGGGCCACGAGCAGGGGCGCCAGCGCCACCCACGCCACGACCCCGCTCCCGAACTTGGGGAACGAGAGGGCCAGCAGGGCCCCCGAGAGGACGGCCAGCAGCTCCTTCCTCAACCGAGGAGCGGCCCGCGGTGGTAGACCTCTTCGGCGTTGAAGGACGACCGCACGAACACGCCGGCATAGACGGTCGGGAACCCGACGGCGCGCGCCCGATCCTCGAGCCGACGGAACCCTTCGGGCGTCACGTACCGGTCCACCGGCGCGTGCTCACGGGTGGGCCGCAGGTACTGGCCGATGGTGACCGTGTCCACCCGCGTGTCCCGCAGGTCGTGCAGGACCTGCTCGACCTCCGGGTCGGTCTCCCCCAGCCCCACCATCAGGCCGCTCTTGGTGGCCTGCCGCGGCCGGGCGTCCTTGATCTGTCGGAGCAGATCGAGGCTGCGCCGATAGCTGCCCTGCGGCCGCAGCCGCGCGAACAGCCGGGGCACCATCTCGATGTTGTGGTTGAACACGTCGGGCACGGCGTCGAGGACCATCGCAACCGCGGCGGGCTCGCCCTTGTAGTCCGGCGTCAGGACCTCCACCTTTGCCGATGGGAGACGCCGTCTGACCTCGGCCACGGTGTCCGCCATCTGCCCCGCGCCACCGTCGTCGAGGTCGTCGCGCGCCACCGCGGTGAGGACCACATAGCGGAGCCCCAGTCGGGCCGCCGCCTCGGCCACCCGCGCCGGCTCCCCGGGATCCGGCGGGAGCGGCTTGCCCGTGGACACCGAGCAGTATCCGCACCGGCGCGTGCAGCGGTCCCCGAGGAGCATAAAGGTCGCGGTCCCCCGCGAGAAACACTCCCCGAGGTTGGGGCAGCGTGCCTCCTCGCAGACGGTGGTGAGCTGCTGGTCCCTGAGCAGGACCCGCAAGTGGCGCGCCCCCGGCGCCAGCGGGCTCCCCTTGCGCGCCCACTCCGGCAGCCGTGTTACGGCAGACGAGCTCATGGCCTCGGCAACCCCAGCTTACCTTGAAGCCCGCGCCCGGAGCCGTCTGCTTCCGTCGCTACCAGGAAACGAGGACTGCATAGCGGTCTCAGGGCAGATCCGGTTCACCCGCCAACCGTCAACCTCGGCCGCCAGCGGCGCACCCCGCTGCAATAGCGCTCGTAATCGGCCCCGAACATCGCTCGCAGGGTCGGCTCCTCATACCACACGACGAAGGAGTGCGTCACGAGCAGGAACCCGGCCGCGTACAGCGCCAGCACCATGGAGCCATAGTAGAGCGCCGCGCCGGCCAGGGCGGCGGCCGCTCCCAGGTACATGGGATTGCGAACGTGCCTGTAGGGGCCGCGGACGACGAGGCGCCGCGGCGGGTCGAACGGCGCCGGCGTTCCCCTGCCGATCAGCGCAAATGCGAGGATGCACCATACGGCCAGGGCGGCTCCGGCGGTCGCCGTCACGATGCCCAACAGCTGCGCGATGCCGACGCTCGGGGGACTCACGACTCCGTAACGGGAGAGGATCCGGGCCGGCAGGAAAACGAGCACGAAACCGATGAAGAGAGTTGCGTAGGTTACGGCGCGCACGAAGACGAATACGGCGCTCACCTCGACTACAGATCCACCTTGATCATCGTTGCTGGGCGGGCTCGTAGACCGTGCGGCGCAGCGATTCGAGCCCGAGCTTCTCGAGCAGCCGGGTCGCATCCGCCGGGGACAACCGCGGACCGGGCGCGTCCGGAGCTTCGGCGAGCCGGTAGGCCGTCACGGCCATGACCGCCGTGTCCAGCGCCAGCATCCGCGGGTCCACCTTGTCGAAGGTGTCCGACACCGCGTGGTGGTGCGTGTCGTAGTCGCCCTCGTCGACCCAGAGCGTGAGGACCGGGATCCCGGCGGCCAGGAAGGGCCCGTGGTCCATGTCGAAGCTGCCCTCCAGGCTCACCCCCGATGCGCCGAGCGAGGACAACGGTGCCACGATCGTGCGCACCGTGGACTCGATGTCCGATCGCCCGTGGATCTTGAACCCGCGCGGCGTCTGCGCGCCCGAGTCCATGATCACCGCCGCGCGCACGCCGTCGAGCTCGTCGCGGTGCGCCGCGACGTAGGCCCGCGACCCGAGCAGAGCCTGCTCCTCGCCGCTGAAGAAGGCAAAACGGATCGACCGGCGCGGCTTCACGCCCAGCGACTTCAGGATCCGGGCCGCCTCCAGGATCGCCGCCACGCCCACGCCGTCGTCCTGGGCGCCCTGCCCGGGGTCCCAGGAGTCGAAGTGCGCGCCGACGAGGACCACCTCGGGCGTCGTCCCCTTGATCTCGGCGATGACGTTGCGTTCCCGGGCGGGGCCGGCGTCGATCGTGTTGGCGACGTCCAGCGCCACGCGCACCGGGCCGGCGCCGAGAAGGCGGCGCAAGAACAGGACGTCCTCTCTTGCCACGGACAGCACGGGCAGCGGGCCCCCGGGATAGAAGCCGAAGGCCGAGGTAAAGAGCATGCGGTTCGGCTTGTCCGAGGGGATGAGCATGGCCGTGGCGCCCGCCTGGGCGAGGGCCCGCGCCAGGGCGGCGCGCATGACCTGGGACGGAGCCCCCGGCACGGCGTGCGGCTCCACCAGGACCGCCGCACCTCGAACCCGCTCGGCGGGGACCGGGAGGTCATTGCCCGGCGGCGCGCCGAGATCGAAGAGCGGAGCCGTCACCTCGCCCTTGGTTCCCGGCACCCAGCCGTATGACCCCACGGCCAGCGCCCTGGCCACGGGGCTGACGACGCGCCCCACCGCTCGTCCACGCTGCCAACGCGACTCCAACGGGTACTCTTCGACGTGCGCGTCCTCGAACCCGGCCTCGCGCAGCGTACCGACCAACAGATCCGCGGCTGCCCGGGACTCGGCGCTTCCCGTCACGCGCCCACCGATCGAGTCGGTCAGATGCCGAAGGAAGTCATGGGCCCCGCCGCGCGCCATCGCGATGCCGACGATCCGGTCGATGCGCTCGTCCGCTTCCCCGGCTCCCTGCGTCAACGCGGGCCCCTGGCCCGCGAAGAGCACGACCCATAGCGCGAGAGAGACGCCGCCCCGCGTCACCTCTTGACGATGAACGGCTGGAGCTTCTCCTCGTCGCGGAGGCGGGCCTGGTCTTGCTCGGCGGCGGCGCGGTCCGGGTAGCTGCCGACGCGCACGCTGAAGGGACCGTCCGCTCCGCCCGAGACGCTGGTGGCGTAGCCCTTTCCCTTCAGGCGGGTGGCGATGGCGTCGGCGCGGGCCTTTTCCTTGAACACGCCGACCTGGATGGTGAACGCCCCGGCGGGCGCCGCTGCCGGTGGCGCTGCCGGCGCCGCGGCCAGGGGTGCGGTCGTGGCTGGCGTGTTGCTCGAAGCGACGCGGGTCGGTGGCGGCGTAGCGGCGCCCACCGGGCCCCCAGGCCCGGCCTTCACCACGGTGGTGGGCGGCGCGGCGGCGGGTGAAGCCTTCGGCGAGGGCGGGATCTTGGCGAAGGGAGGGCTCGACTTGACCGGCTTCGGCGTGGGAGCTGCCGCGCGCGGGCGCTCGAGGGTGTCGTCCACCTTCTCGGTCTCGAGGCGCTGCGCGTACGTCAGTTCGTCGGTGGCGGGCTTCACGGGCCTGGGCGTCTCCTCGGCCACGATCCGGTCCTCCTGGACCGTGCGCGCGGCCTGGACCTCGCCCGCGACCGAATCGACGCCCCGCCCCACCATCACGCCGGCCAGGAAGCTCAGGATCAGCCCCGTGGCGCCCGCCATGAAGTAGAAGACCAGCTGCTTGTTCGTGAGCTGGATCTCGTAATAGTAGTCGTCTTGAGCCAAGGCCCCTCCGCTATAGTGGACCGTCGGTCCTGGTCACGCCACGCCCAGCTTCCGGAACCCTTCCTTGATGATGCCCGAGATCACGGCCGCCTCTTCCGCGCCGTAGCGCGTACGCACGGCAAGCTGTATCACGAAGACCAGCTCGTTCAGGCCCGAGACCATGAGGCTCTTGCGTTTCTCGGCGGGAAGGTCCGCGACGTTGGCCAGCATCTGGTCGTAGTCCGCGCGCCCGTAGGAGCGCAGGTCCACCCCGTCGAAGAGCTGCCCGTACTGCCGGGAGACCTGCTCCAGGGACGCGTCCATGAACTCGTCCGCGCCGCCCTGGACACGGGCCTGCAGGAACGAGTAGATGCGGCCGAACATCTGGTTGAACCCCTCGACGATGTCCTCGAGGTCCAGCTCGCCGTCCCGCGCCGGCGCGGTCTCGCCGCTAGCCTGGCCCGCGCGGGCCTGTCCGGCCGTCTCCCGGCGGATCACCCCCAGCACCAGCAGCGCCCACAGGATGCGGCAGGTCTCGAAGTCCGACAGGTACGACACCTGGCAGATCTGCTCGGCGCTCGAGCGTCCGTTGACCTGGGCCAGGACCTCCTGCTCCTCCGTCGAGAGGTCCAGCTTGTAGAGGAGGTCGGTGTCCCCCGTGGGGGCCATGACCACGCCGATGTCGCCGCCGATCCCCCGCAGGACCTGGCTCCAGGAGCGGCAGCGGCGGATGCCCTCCAAGATCAGGTTCTCGGTGGAGATGTTGAGGTTGACCACGCTGGCCGCCTCGATGTCGTCGCCGTCCCTCATGACGAGCTCGTAGTCGCCCCGGTTCCAGCAGACCAGATCCATGAGGATGTCCCGGACGTGCTGCTCCACGGCGGGGACCAGCTCGTCGGGCTCCAGGGCCTCCATCTCGACCAGGATGGCCCCCAGACGACGGTCGGGCCGGATCATGTTGCTCGCCTGCAGGTACTGGCGGGCGGTGATCTTGCCCCGCAGCAGGAGGCTCTCGCCCAGGCGGTCGTCCGGGTCGCTGCTCGTCCCGAAGACGACCCGGCCCTCGCGGAGGTAGACGGTCTTCCGGAGGGCGTCCCGCCGGAAGGTCAGGATGCCGGTCTCGCGGCTGGCCAGGAGCGAGCGCAGGAGCTCGGGGACGCTCGAGGTCTCGAGGTCGCCCTTGATGGTGAGCTCTTCGCCCTCGAAGGGCGCCGGCTCGAACTCGGGAGGCGCCATCCGCTCCCTACTTGCCCGTCCGCTCGATCAGGGCCTTCATCCAGTCGATGGGGATGGGGAAGATGATGGTGGAGTTCTTCTCCGCCGCGATCTCGGTCAAGGTCTGCAGGTAGCGTAGGTGCAGGGCCATGGGCTGCGACTGCAGGACCTGCGCGGCCTCGGTGAGCTGCTTGCTGGCCTCGAACTCGCCCGAGGCGTGGATGATCTTGGCCCGCTTCTCGCGCTCCGACTCCGCCTGCTTGGCCATGGCTCGCTGCATCTCATGCGGCAGGTCCACGGCCTTCACGGCCACCTGCGTCACCTTCACCCCCCAGGGGTCGGTGTGCTCGTCGATGACCTTCTGCAGGATCTCGGCCAGACGCTCGCGCTCGGACAGGAGCTCGTCCAGGTGGGCCTGGCCCAGGACGCTGCGCAGCGTCGTCTGGGCCATCTGGCTGGTGGCGTACAGGTAGTTCTCGACCTGGACCACCGCCTTCATGGGGTGGAGGACGCGGAAGTAGACGACCGCGTTCACCTTCACGCTGACGTTGTCCCTGGTGATGACGTCCTGCGGCGGCACGTCGAGCACGACGGTGCGCAAGCTGACCCGCACCATGCGGTCGATGGGCCAGGCCACGATGATGAGGCCGGGGCCTTTGGGCGCGGCCAGCAGCTTGCCCAGGCGGAAGATCACCGCGCGCTCGTACTCGTTCAGGACCTTGACCGACAGCAGCAGCCAGAAGACGACTACGGCGGCGATCACGACGGGTTGCATCAGGCCTCCTTCCGGACACGCAACGTCAGGCCGTCCACGGAGGTGACGGTCACGTGGTCGCCGGGCGCCACCGGGGCGTCGGCCACTCCGCGCCACCGCTCCCCCAGCACGCGGACCCAGCCGTCGGGCTGGAGCGGCGTATCGGCCACGCCGTGCTGTCCGACCAGCCCGTTCTCGCCCGTGACCGGCACGCGCCGTTGCGCCTGGACCACCAGGCGGACCAGCAGGATCGTGCCCGCGGCCATCACCGCGGCCGCCGGCAGCAGCGTGCCGAGCGGGATGCGCAGGCCCGGGTCCGGCGAGTCCACGAGCATCATCGCGCCCAGCAGCATGGCGGCCAGGCCGCCCGCGGTCAGCAGCCCGTAGGACTGGACCTTCACCTCCGCCGCGAACAAGGCCACCGCCAGCAGGATGAGCAGGACACCCGCCCCGCTCACCGGGAGGACCTGGGTGGCGAAGAGGAAGAGGATGAGGCAGACCGTGCCCAGGATGCCGGGGAAAAGGGCGCCGGGGTGGCTGATCTCCGCGCCGATCCCGGCCAGCGCCCCTAGCAGCAGCAGGAAGAGCGTCTCCGGCCGCGCCACCAGGGAGAGGACCTGCTGCCGCCAGTTCATGGCCACGACAGGCGTGGCCTGACCCTGGAGCCGCAGCGTCACCGTGGACCCGTCGAAGCGCTTCACCTCGCGGCCGTCGAGGGCGTGGACGAGCGCGGGGACATCGGGGACCACCAGGTCGATGAGCCCCGACTCCTTGGCCTCGCGGTCCGTGAACGACCGGCTCTCGAGCACGGCCTTCTCGGCCAGCTCCACGTTGCGGCCGCGCCGCTCA
>DAINRN010000110.1:2625-9117 GCA_036741815.1 Acidobacteriota bacterium | reverse complement strand
CGAAGCCCCCGCCGGCGGCGCGGGAGCGGACCGTCCCGAGCCCTCGCGGACCGTGAGGGTCTCGTCCGCGCGCGCGTCGACGGCGTCCACGCGGCCGCTGGGCCAGCGGACCTCGACCTTCACCGGCGCGGCGGACTCGCCCAGCCCGAAGGTCAGCGGGAGCTCGCTCTGCGAGCAGTAGCTCGATCCCGTCTTCACGACCGCCCACTGCCGGCGGCCGCCGGAGGTGACGGTCACGCGGGCGCCGATCCCGTCCTTGTTGGACACGGTCCCCGCCGTCTGTACGCGCAGGCGGTGGTTGCGGCTCCCCCCGTCGTTGCGCAGCAGCCGGGCGGGGCCGTTGTTGGCCGTGATGACCACGTCCAGGTCGCCGTCGCCGTCGTAGTCGGCGTAGGCCGCGCCGCGGGCCACCATCGGCCGAGCGAAGTCCGGCCCCGCGCTCGCGTCCGCCGGCTCGAAGCGCTTGTTGCCCAGGTTGCGGAAGAGGTGGGGCGGCTGGGCGTAGCGCACGCGGGTCTGCACGGCCTGGATGTCGTCGGCCACGTGCCCGTTGGCGGCGAGGATGTCGGGCCGGCCGTCGAGGTCGTAGTCGAAGAAGAAGCAGGAGAAGCTCAGGCTCAGGAGCGTGGCCTGCCCGATGCTGGTGGTGGGGGCCTCGTCGATGAAGAGCCCGGTCCCTTCGTTGTGGTAGAGGGCCATCATCTCGTTGGAGAAGTTGCCGATGACGAGGCTGGGCCGGCCCGAGCCGTCGTAGTCGGCGGCGTCCACGCCCATCCCCGCGCGGGCCACGCCCGTCTCGCTGAAGGCCACGCCGGCGGCCATCCCCACGTCGTTGAAGGTCCCGTCCCGGCGGTTGCGGAAGAGCTTGTTGGGCTGCGTGTCGTTGGCCACGAACAGGTCCGGCCAACTATCGTCGTCGTAGTCCAGCACCGCCACCCCGAGCGCCTTCGAGGAGGCGTCCTTGAGGCCCGCCTTCGCCGTCACGTCGTCGAAGCCGCCGTCGCCGCGGTTGCGGTAGAGCGCGGGGCTCTGGCCCTTGTAGGACTCGGGCGTGCAGTAGGACTTGTGCGTGCCGTCGAGGGTGCAGAAGAGGTCCTTCTCGATCGCCCAGTCCACGTAGTTGCAGACGAACAGGTCCAGCTTGCCGTCCTTGTCGAAGTCGAAGAAGGCGGCGCTCGTCCCGAAGCCGCCGCCGCCCACGCCCGCCTTGGCCGTGACGTCCACGAAGCGCCCGCCCCCGAGGCTCCTGAAGAGACGGTTGCCGCCCAGCCCCGTCAGGTACACGTCGGTGCGGCCGTCGTTGTCGTAGTCCGCGGCCGTCACGCCCAGGCCGT
Organism: Acidobacteriota bacterium; assembly: GCA_036741815.1. GTDB lineage: Bacteria > Acidobacteriota > Vicinamibacteria > Fen-336 > Fen-336 > DAINRN01. Next base: position 7,783 of record DAINRN010000110.1, on the reverse strand, counting down.
ACATCTCCACGTCGAGGCCCGACCCGCGGGTGACGTCGGTGAAGGTGCCGTTGCCGTTGTTGCGGTACAAGGCGGGCAGCGAGCGCGGGCCCGGCCTTCCCGGCCACCGCTTGGAGTTCACGAACAGGAGGTCGGGCCGGCCGTCGCCGTCCAGGTCGGTGAAGGCCACGCCGGACCCCATGGTCTCGGGCAGGTATTTCTTGCCGAAAGCGCCCGACTCGTGCCGGAACGCGATGCCCGCGCGCGCGGTGACATCGGCGAACGTGGGCCCGCCGGGCGGCGCGGCGGAGACGAGCAGGCGCGCCGCGGCCAGCGCGAAGCCGCCGCAGGAAAGAGCGGCCACGAGACGCCCCTGGCGCCTCGTCAACATCAATGGCCGCCTCCGCCCGCGGACCGATAGGCGGCGGGCGGCGTTCGCGCCGCGGGCGGCTCCGGCGGCGGCGCGTAGAGGTGCTCGTGGATCGACTGCCGCTCGTTGTTGTCCTCGGGATGGAGCTGCCGGTAGGGACCGGTGATGAACTGCGCGGACTCGTCGGCCTTGAAGCGCTTATAGAGGGCCTGCGCGCGGCTGGCGTTGGCGGTGTCGCCCAGGCCCTGCCACGCGAGCATCAGGTTGTACTGGGCCTGCAGGTCCTCGGGGTCGATGGCCAGGACCTTCTGCAGCTCCGCGATGGCGTCCTTGTAGCGGCGCTGGAGGAAGAGCACGCGCCCCATCTGGTTCAGGACCACGCGGTCGCGCGGGTACTTCGCCGCTGCCGCGCGGAGGTGCTCGAGCGCCTCGTCGTAGCGGCCGCGGGCCTTCAAGGCCGTGGCCAGGAAGAAATGGGTCTTGGCCAGGCCGGGATCGATCTCCAGGGCCTTGCGCAGCATCTGCTCCGCCCCCTCCATGTTGCCTTCCTGGATGCGGGCGCGGGACACGTTGACCCAGCCGTCGGCATAGCCTGGATCCATCTCCGTCACCTTCAGGAAGGCCGCCTCCGCGGCCTTGAGGTCGCCCTGCAGGAGCAGGCCGATGCCGTAGTCGTTCCAGCGCTCCCGCACGGACTTGTCGAGGAGGGGCTGGACCGCCGGGGGCTTCGTGCCTGAGGGCGCCACCTTCAGCTCCGCCACCGCCTCGGCCATGACCGTGATGGGGATGTCCGGGATGGCCTTGACGTTCCCGGACACGCCTTTGGTGTCGCCTGTGAACAGCCAGCGGCCGTCGTCGTGGCCGGGGCCCAGCGAGAAGCCCTGGTGCGCGGGGTCGCGCACCCCGCCGAAGGCCCACTGCGTGTTCCACCAGGAGAACTTCCGGTAGTTGACCTTCGCCTTGAGCCGGATCGTGTCGCCGCAGTCCTCGGGGATGCTCAGCCGGTAGTGCACGGTGTCGGCGGCGCCGGGCGGGATGAGGCGGACGTAGGCCAGGGAGCGCGCCATCCAGGCGTTGCGCTTGTTGATGGGGTTCCCGTGCTCGTCGAGGAGCAGGCTGCGGTAGAAGTGCGCGCCCTTCTCCACGGGCCCCTTGCCCCCGTCCTCTACCCAGCCGCTGTGGAAGATCGTGCGCCCCTTGTCGTCCGTGGCCTCGAGCTCCACCCACACGTCGAAGGCGTCCACCGTCCCCCCGGGGAAGAAGTGGCCGACCTTGCGCGTGCGCACGACCACCTCCAACCGCACGGAGTCGCCGCGGGCCACGGTGGCGCCCACCTTGTCCAGGGGCGCGATGACGTCCAGGGGCGGCTGCAGGACCGCGGCGGCCGACCCGAAGCTGCCCGCCTCCTCGCCCTGGGCGAACGTGCTGGCCAGGCGTGGGCCCTCGGCGGCGGCGCCGCCGCCCGCCGGCGCCTCGGTCGCCGGGCCGGCCGCCCCGGCGGGCAGGACGGCCAGGCCGAAAACGTCCACGCTGATCTGCTTGTCGCGCAGGAAGTCCTGCTGGACCTTCAGCTGCTCGGCGTCGCCGTTGACGAAGGGAAGCGCGGTGTTGGCGCCGGGGAACCGGTGCGAGTGGACCTTGCCGTCGATCGCCGCGGGGTCGTTCGCGGCCACCAGCGGCATATGACAGTCCGCGCACTTCTGGGGCTTGGGCGGATAGTAGAAGGACCGCGCGCCCTGGCCCGAGACCCCCGAGGACTGCCAGTTGTCGTACTCGTTGAAGCCGCGGAACCAGCGGTAGGCGTTGACGGGGACGTCCAGGTGCACCTTGTGGCACGACGAGCAGAAGTCGGCGGTCTGCTCGCGGTGGAACGGCTTCAGGAACGTGCGCCGGTGCGGCTCGGGGTCGGCGTAGATCAGGAAGTCGTGGACGCGGGACAGTACGGGGTTTTCGCTGGCCGCCAGGTCGTGCAGCGGCGGGTACTCGATGGTGAAGTCCCCCTGCCCCATGGTGCTCTTGACGTGGACGATGGAGTGGCACGACGTGCACGACAGCCCCGCCTGCGCCTCCGGCGTGTCGATCTGCTCCTTGATGGGCCGGTCGAAGCGCCCGTTGAAGAAGACCGCGTGGTCGTGGCAGCCCGCGCACCATTTCGAGGGCCGCGTGCCCACCACGTCCTGCATGTACTCGATGGACTTGCGGTACCACTGGTTGTTGAACGACGAGAAGTGGTGGGCCGACGCGTTCCACTGCTCGTAGATCTCGCGATGGCAGCGGCCGCAGACCTGGCTTGTCATGAAGAAGTTCGCGGGGATGGTGTGGCCGACGTTCGTCTCCGCGGACGACGGGAAGAACGGGCTCTGTGGCCCCGCGCCCTCGCCGTCCATGCTCGCCGGCGGCTCCGGAGGGTTCACGATCCGGTAGCGGTCCGGGTACTGTCGCTTCTCGCGGGCCAGCAGCACCCCGGAAACGAGGACGGCGGCCACGGCCGTGGCCACGACCGTCACTTCGCCCCGGCGGTCCCGCCACGCGGGGCGCCGCGCGGCCGCCGCCGCCATCCACAGGAATACCAGCGCAGCTCCAGAAGCCGCGGTCGCGATGTGCGTCCTCAGGATCCACGCGTGGGGCCGGGTCGCGCCCAGGACCATGAGGGCCAGCCCCGACACGGCGGCCGCGGCGACCAGCATCCCCCCGGCCAGGAGCAGCCGTGGCCACAGGCGCCACTGCCGGCCCCAGCGGACGGCGGCCGCCGCGGCCAGGGCCAGGCCGAGGACCATGTGGAGGACGAGGTTGCCGAAATAGAAGACGCTGGCGTCCGCGCGGGCGGCGAGATACGCGCTGTTCACGACGAGGACGAGGAAGGCGAGCGCGAACCAGCTCATGGCCAGGCAGTCAGGCTATCGCTCGGCCCGGAGGGGTGTCAACGTGGGGGCCGGACGCGCGGCTACGCGGGCACGGTCAGGGCCGAGGTGCAGAACGCGCAGCGCACCGCCTTGAGAGGCACCGCGGACAGGCACTGCGGGCATTCCCGCGTGGCGGCGGGCGGCGGGGGGGCGAACCGCTTGACCTGCTTCGTCACCACGAAGACAGCGAAGGAAACGATCAGGAACTGGATGATGGTGTTCAGGAAGACCCCGTAGTTGAGGGTGGCGGCGCCCGCGGCCTTGGCCGCGGCGAGGCTGGCGGGGTGCCGTCCGGACAGGTCGATGAAGAGGTCCTTGAAGTCCACCCCGTGGAGCATCAGCCCCATGGGCGGCATCAGGATGTCATCCACGAGCGAGGTCACGATCTTCCCGAACGCGGCGCCCAGGATGACGGCCGCCGCCAGGTCCAGGACGTTGCCGCGCAGAACGAATGCCTTGAAGTCCTTCAGCACGTTCGCCTCCTTGCCAGGCCCGGATTCTAACGCCGCCGCCTTGCCATGCCGCTGATCGCGTGGTTTCCTGTCGACGGTCCGGTGGTCCGGCCCGGGAGGAGCATCTGAGGAAGATCCAGGCCGCGGTCCTCGTCCCCGCCCTGCTCGTCCTGGGTCGCACGGCGGCGGCCCCCGTCCCGGAGGTACCGGGTCCGGAGAGCGTCCTCGGCTTCCCGGCAGGCGCGGACCGCAAGCTGGCCGACTGGGCGCAGATCGTGGAGTACTTCCGCCGGCTCGACGCGGCCTCGGACCGCGTCCGCGTGGAAGAGGTCGGCACCTCGACGGAGGGGCGGCCGTTCCTCATGGTCACGATCTCCTCGGAGGCGAACATGGCGCGCCTGGAGGCGATACGGGCCGCCAACCTCCGCCTGGCCGATCCCCGCGGGCTCGACGACGGCGAGGCGGAGCGCCTGGTCCAGACGGGCAAGACCATCGTGGCCCTGAACCACGGCATCCACTCGGACGAGGTGGCCAGCCCGCTCACGTCGATGGAGACGGCGCATGCCCTGGCCACGGGCGACGACCCCGCCACCCGCGAGATCCTCGACCGGACGGTGGTCCTCCTGCTGCCCTCGCAGAACCCGGACGGGGTGGACAAGGTGACGGAGTGGTACCGAGGGCACCTGGGCACGCCGTTCGAGGCCCCGGGCTGCGAGTCGGACTGCCGGCTTCCCTTCCTCTACCACCACTACACCGGCCACGACGACAACCGGGACTGGTACGCCTTCACGCAGGCGGAGACGCTCCTGACCGTGCGCCACCTCTACGACCGCTGGCGGCCCCAGATCGTCCAGGACCTCCACGAGATGTCGGCGCGCGGGGCGCGCATGTTCGTGCCCCCCTACCTCGACCCGTGGGATCCGAACGTGGACCCCGCGTTGCGCGCGGCCTCGAGCGCCCTCGGCACCCACATCGCGGCGCGGCTCGTGGCGGAGGGCAAGACGGGCGTCGTCGTCCACGCCCTCTACGACGCCTGGAGCCCGTCGCGCGCCTATCCCCACACCCACGGCGGGGTCCGCATCCTGACGGAATGCGCGGGCGCCCGCCTCGCTTCGCCCATCCAGCTCGCGCCCGAGGACCTGGCCGCGGGGATCGGCTACGACCCCCGGGTCTCGTCGTGGAACCAGCCCCGCCCCTGGCCCGGCGGGACCTGGCGGCTGCGCGACATCGTCGATTACCAGGCCGCGGCCACCCGCGCGCTCCTCGAGCACGCCGCCCGCGACCGCGCGGAGTGGCTTCGTACCTTCCTCTCCGTCAACCGGCGCGCCGCCCAGCGCTCCGAGCCTTTCGCCTTCGTGGTGGGCGCGGCCCAGCGCGACCCGCGGGCGGCGGCGGAGCTGCTCGCGGTCCTCCGGACCGGCGGCGTGGAGATCGGGCGCGCCCGCCTGGCCTTC
>DAINRN010000110.1:0-2615 GCA_036741815.1 Acidobacteriota bacterium | reverse complement strand
GCAACGAACCGATTACGCTCGTTTCCGTCTGCCGGCCTTATCAGCAGCAACAGGCCGCAGGCCGGCGCTTCCCCGCCGGCTCGCACGTGGTCAGGATGGCGCAGCCCTGGAGCGCGTTCGCCAAGTCGGTCCTCGAGCGCCAGGAGTATCCCGACCTCCGGCAGTGGCCGGGCGGCCCGCCGCAGCGTCCCTACGACGTCACCGCCCACACCCTGCCCCTCCTCATGGGGGTGGACGTCGTGACCGCGCCCGCGCCGTTCCGCGTGGAGCTGGAGGCGGTGGACCAGCCGGCGGTGACCGTCGGCGGGATCCTGGGCCGGGGCCCGTCCCTGGCGCTCGGGCACGGCACGGCGGACCTCGTGGCCCTCGGCCGCCTGCTCCGCGCGCGGGTGCCCGTCCGTTGGGCGACGGAAGGCTTCGCGGACCACGGCCGTGAGTTCCCGCCGGGGACCCTCCTCGTGCCCCAGGCGGCCCGCGCCCGTCTCGAGCCGTGGACCCGCGAGCTGGGGATCGTCGCGCACGGCGTGGCCGCCTCCCCGCCGTCGCTGCTGCTGCACCTGCCGCGCGTGGGCCTGTACCGGTCCTTCGTGGCCTCCATCGACGAGGGCTGGACCCGGTTCGTCTTCGAGCGCCAGGTCGGCGTGGACTACGAGACCGTGCAGGACCGCGACGTCCGCGCGGGCGGGCTGCGGAAGCGGTTCGACGTGATCGTCCTGCCCGACCAGCCGCCGGCGGACATCCGCGAAGGCCACCGCAAGGGCTCGATGCCGCCGGAGCTCGTCGGCGGGCTGGGCGCGGAGGGCCTGTCCAGCCTGAAGGCCTTCGTCGAGGAGGGCGGCACGCTCGTGGCCTTGAACGCGGCCACGGAGCTGGTCATCCAGGATCTCGGCCTGGCCGTGACCGACGTCCTGGCGGCGGAGGCGCCGGGCGACGCATTCTACTGCCCGGGCGCCATCCTCAAGGCGCAGGTCGAGGGGTCCGACCTCCTGACCCACGGCCTCGACACGTCGTTGGCCCTGTGGTTCCAGAACGGGCCGGCCTTCGACGTCGCGGGCGGGGCGAAGGCGCTCCTCCGCTATCCCCCGGGGGAGCCCCTGCTCTCCGGGTGGCTCGTGGGCGGGAGCCGGCTCTACGGCAAGGCGGCGCTCGTCGTGGTGCCGCAGGGGCGGGGACGCGTGGTCCTCTTCGGCTTCCGGCCCCAGTACCGGGCCCAGAGCTGGGGCACGTACCTCCCGCTCCTGAACGCGATCTATTCCTCGGCGGCGCGCGCGGCGAGCTGAGCCCGGCGCGTGGCGAAAGGCCCGCCCGCGGCCACGATCCAGAGCGACTCCACGCCGCCGGACAGCGTCGCCAGCATCCGCCCGAGCAGGGTCCGCTCGCTCGTATGCGTCAGGTCCACGGCCTCCATGAGGCCCTGCGCGAGGTCATCGGCGTCCGCCGCGCCCTTCCCCGCCGCGCCGGCGCGCATGGCGGCCAGCGCGCAGCCGGCGTTCAGGAAGGCCGCCGCCACTGCCATCTCCTCGAGGACCGCCCGGCGCCCGCCCCCGAGCCCTTCGACCGTGGCGCGCAGGTAGTTGTGGGCGAGGTCGCGCAGGCCCGGCTCGCGCAGGTCGGCGGGGGTGATTTGTGCCGCCCGGAGGTCGGCGGCGCCCACCGCGGGACCGAGGCCGTGGACGTGGGCCAGAAGGCGCGCCAGGCGCCAGCGCAGCCCCAGCCGCGGCCCGGTGGCGGCGGCCTCCTCGATCTGCTCGCGCCCCGCGAGGACCACGAAGAGGAAGCCGCGGAAGAGCAGCCGGCCCAGGGCCGAAGGCCGCCGGGCCGGCGCGGGCTTCGTGCTCGCGGCCGCGTGCTCGCCCACGAGCGCCAGGTACTCCGCGAAGGCCTCGGGCTTCAGGCGGAGCACGCGATGGCGCGAGAGGTCGTCGAGCAGCGCCGCCATGCGGGCGGTGTTTCCGGCCAGGTCGGGCGCGCCGCCCTCGCCCGGTCGGTCGAGGATCCGCCGCAGCACCGAGCGCAAGGTGTCGAGCACGGCCGCGCTCATGGCCACGCCGGGCAGGAACTCGACCTTGCCGGGAGGCTCGTCGTGCTCGCGAAACCAGGCCTTGCGCAGCGCCGCGAGGTCGCGGGACTGCGCGGGCAGCGGCGCGCCCTCGTTCCGGACGATGGTCGGACAGCAGAAGCTCGCCGTCACCAGCGTGGCCCCTTCCCCGGGATGGAAGCGGAACGGGAAGAGCCGGCACGTGAGGGGCTTGCTCGCCGCGCCCATCTCCTCGTGGATGCGGCAGCGGTTCTCGGGCGACAGGAAGCCGCAAGCCCCGTCGCTCCGCTTGCGTATGCGGTGGTATGACGCGTGCCCGGGGATCGGCTCGAAGGGATCCGACGCCGCGCCCTCCCCCGCCTCCTCGCGCTCGCGATACCAGCGGTCCGCCCGCGCGCCGCGATAGGCCAGGACCTCGCCTGCCGTGAGCGCGATGTCCCACCCGCGGCGGCAGCAACGCCCGCACTGCTGGCAGGTGAAGCGCTGAAGGGCGTCGAAGCGGAGGGCGGGCACCGCCCGCAGTGTACGACGCGCGGTCGCGGGCCACGAGTGCGGCCGAGGTTTGACGCTTCGGGTG
>DAINRN010000109.1:5568-9225 GCA_036741815.1 Acidobacteriota bacterium | reverse complement strand
TGCCGCCGAAGCGCCGCTCGCGCTGGTAGGGCGCGAAGGGATAGATCTGCGGGGCCGACACCACGCTGGCCAGGAGCCCCTCGCGCGCGGCGGTGACCCAGATGGGCTCGGCGCGCAGATGCGTGGACGTGTAGCCGGTGTCCTCCTCGCTCACCCGTCCTCCGGGGACCGAGACCCGGTTCCCGGCGATGCCGCTCCGGTCCGCCCAGGTGCCGGTGAAGACCGCGGCATGCCCCGCGGCCGTCTTCACGGGGAGGGACGTGAGCGAACCGTCCGCCGTGGCCCCCGCTGCCCGCAGCCGTCCGAGCGCGGGCATCACGCCGCGCGCCACCGCGTCCGCGACCACGCCGGCGCCCGCGCCGTCCAGCGTCACCAGCACCGCCCGCGTCTGCCCGCGGACGTAGGGGAAGCGGAACGTCGTGTCCAGCGCGGGGCGTCCCGCCTCCTGCCACGCCGTCAGCCAGAGCGATCCGAGGGCGGTGGCGGAGGCCGCCAGCCGGCTGCGCAAGGCGGCCCGCTCCCGCTCGTACATCCGCGAGTAGTAGCCGTCGTCGTAGCGGTCGTCGAGGGGCGTGTCCGCCAGGTCCGTCCCCTCGGTCGACTCCTTGTCCGACGCCAGCACCTGGAGCGACAGGTCGAACGACTCCGCGAGGACGTCGAAGGTCATGAGGACGGGGTCGCCCACCGGGCGCGCGGGGCGCGGCGCCAGCTCCGCGCGCAGCTGGCGCTCGAAGCGCTCCACGAGGTGGGACTCCCAGCGGTTGTGGATGCCGGTCTGGCCCGTGAGCTGCCCGTCGTAGTTCAGCACCGCGTGCAGGGGCACGTGGGCGTCGCCGACGTAGTGGCCGAGCACGGCCGCGCGCTCCAGGGCGCGCGCCGCGTTGCCCTCGCGGAAGGCGGCCACCAGCTCGCGGTAGGCCTCGCCCACGCGCCAGGGCAGGCGGCCCTTGGCCTCCGCGTCGGCGCCGTGCCGGCGCAGGTGCTCCGCCTCGTCCCTCGGGATGAGGCCCGCGGAGGGCGGACCGAAGGCGTCCAGGTCCAGGAAGTGGTTCGGCTCACGGTCCCGGCCCACGGCCCGCCACAGGTCGGGGTCCACCGCGTGCTCGGCGACGTAGTCCGCGTTCTTGCGGAAGAAGGACAGGAGCGGCTCGGGCAGGGTCTCCACGGCCCTCTCGTTGACGAGGCGATGGGCGGTGAAGCCCCAGGCGAAGGCGCGCGCGGGGAAGACGGCCGGCGCGGCCGCGAGGACGAGAAGCGCGAGGCGCGGCCGGCGCAGGACCATGCGGTGGCTGACGCTAGCCCACGCGCGTCGGGCCTGTCAACGAAACGGTGCCAAAAGCGCGTGTGCTATAGTCGGGTCCACCCCGCACCCTGCCCCGCGAATAAGCACGATGCCCACCGGTTTCCGCCTGCTGCCCGCTTCCCGTACCGCGCCCGCCACGGACGGCGCCGCGGGAGGGCTGCGCGGCTTCGCCCGGCGCCGCGCGGGCAAGGTCCTGATCGTCTCCCTCCTCCTCTTCGCGCTCGAGCTGGTCGGCGTGCCCTTGCCCGATGCGGTCTCCACCCTGAACCGCGTCGTCCTCGTCGTCCTCGGCGCCTGGGGCCTCTACCGCTTCGGCCGCTACCTGGTGCGTCGCCTGCTGTGGCGCATCCGCAGCAAGCTCCTCGTCTCGTACCTCTTCATAGCGGTGGTCCCGCTCGTCCTGCTCACCGGGTTCTTCGTCCTCGCCGGCTTCCTCGGCCTGTCCCTGGTGGCCTCCTACACCGTCTCCTCGGAGGTGGAGAGGGTCGCGCAGGAGCTGCTCACGATCGGCAAGTCGGCATTGGCGGGCTCGCGCCTCCCGGCCGCAACCGTCGAGCGCACGGTGGAGGACCGGTTGTCGGAGGCGCGGGCGCTCTACCCGCGCCTGGCGTGGGCGCTCGTCCGGGACGGCAAGACGGTGGCGTCGTCCCCGGGCGCGGCGCTCTCCCTGCCGGAGTGGTTCAAGGGGCCGGCCTTCGCGGGCCTGGTCAAGACGCGCGGGAGCGGGGCCGAAGGGAAGGAGGGCGGCGATGACGCTGCCGAAGAAGACAAAGGCGGCGACACCGCCTCGATGCGGGCGGTGTGGACGCAGGACGGCGCCGCCCTGTTGCTGGACGTCCCCATGGACGAGTCCGTCTTCGGGGAGCTGAAGCGGCGCACGGGGATCGCGGTCATCGACAGTAGCGAGCAGTTCGACAGCAGCGAGCAGCCACCCGCGACGAAGAAAGGGATCACCATCCATATCGGCGACGACGAACCAGAGGGTGGGAAGAAGCCGCAGGAGGACCCGTTCCGGACCCCCGAGGGCATGCTGTTCTTCGCCGTGCCGGAGGTCACCGACTGGTCCACGGGACACCGCGAGGTGAAGCCCATCGGCATCCGCTACAGCCCGACCGCCCTCGTCCGCCGGCTCTCGCCACCCTCGCTGGACGTGGGGGGCGCCCTCCTTACGGCCATGGCGGTGGTGGGCGGCCTCTTCCTCGTCGTCTACTGCGTGGCCCTCGTCCTCGGGCTCATGCTGGCGCGGTCGATCACCAGCAGCATCCACGGCCTTTCCGTGGGCACCCAGCGCCTGCGCCAGGGCGACTTCTCGCACCCCATCCCCATCCACAGCCGCGACCAGCTCGGCGAGCTGGCGGAGTCGTTCAACGTGATGGCCAACGGGATCCAGGACCTGCTGCGCGAGCAGGCCGAGAAGGAGCGGCTGGAGGAGGAGCTGCGCATCGCGCGGCAGATCCAGATGAGCCTGCTGCCGCAGAACACGGTGGGCCTGCCCGGGCTGCGCATCGCCGCGCTCTGCCTGCCCGCGGCCGAGGTGGGAGGCGACTACTACGACCTGCTGCCGCTGTCGGACACGAAGATGGGCGTGCTGGTGGCAGACGTCTCGGGCAAGGGCACGTCCGCGGCCCTCTACATGGCCGAGCTGAAGGGCCTGGTCCTGTCCCTGTCGCGCATCCACGATTCGCCGGCGCGGCTCCTGGCCGAGGCCAACCGCATCCTGGCCGCCAACATGGACCCGCGGTCGTTCATCACCATGACCTACGCGATCGTGGACACGGCCGCGCGCACGTTGCGCTACGCCCGCGCCGGGCACAACCCCATGATCCACCTCGAGGCGGCCACCGGCCGCACCCACGTGCTCGCCCCTCAGGGGATCGGCCTGGGCATGGACCGGGGCGACCGCTTCGAGGAGGTCCTGGAAGAGGCGGAGATCAAGCTCGAGCAGGGCGACGTCTTCCTGTTCTTCACGGACGGGCTCTCCGAGGCCATGAACACCAGCGCCGAGCTCTTCGGCGAGCGCCGGCTGCGCGACGTCGTGGAGGCCGCGGAGCCCCTCGGCCACGAGGGCGACGACACGGACGACATGAAGGAGCGGATCCTGGCCGCGGTCCGCGACTTCGTGGGCGAGGCGGCCCAGCACGACGACATGACGATGGTGATCCTGAAGGTGGCGTGAGTGAGGGTCCCCGCGCTACTGTGCCTCATGGCCTCGGCGCCCGTGAGCGCGGCGCCCCAGGCGGACCTCCTACTGCGGGGCGGGCGCGTGTTCGTGTCCAAGGGCCGGTCGGCCACCGCCCTCGCGGTGCGCGGCGATCGGGTAATGGCGGTGGGGGGCGACGCGGAGCTGTCCTCCC
>DAINRN010000109.1:0-5558 GCA_036741815.1 Acidobacteriota bacterium | reverse complement strand
GAGAAAGCCGCGCAGCAGGCGCGACCTCTCATGGGTCCCGACACCCGCGTGATCGAGCTCTCGGGCCGGCTGGTGACTCCCGGCTTCAACGACGCCCACGTCCATTTCCTGAGCGGGGGATTCGGCCTCCTCTCCGTGGACCTGCGCGAGGCCAAGGACGAAGCCGACCTCGCGCGGCGGATCGGCGCGTACGCGCGGACAGTGCCGAAGGGGACGTGGATACAGGAAGGCAACTGGGACCACGAAGCGTGGCCGTCGAAGCGGCTGCCGACGCGGCAAGTGATCGACTCCGTCACTCCCGAACATCCAGTCTTCGTCCAAAGGCTGGACGGACACATGGCGCTGGCGAACAGCCTGGCCATGAGACTGGCGGGAATCACTCGGGAAACGGAAGACCCGCCCGGCGGGACCGTCCTGCCCGACGCCTCGGGGAACCCCACCGGAATCCTGAAGGACAACGCGATGGAACTGGTCAGCCGGGTCATCCCCGAGGCGTCGCGTGAGATGAACCTGCGCGCCGCGCGGGCGGCGCTGGCCGAGGCTGCGCGCCGCGGCGTCACCACCATCCAGGACAACTCGTCCATCGACGCCCTGCCGACGTACCAGGATCTGCGGGCGCGGGGCGAGCTGACGGCGCGGATGTACGTCTGGCGCTATGCGGACGCGCTGGAGCCGCTGAGGAGAGCCGGTGTGCGCACCGGCCTGGGCGACGATTGGGTCCGCCTGGGCGCGCTCAAGATCCTGGCGGACGGGTCGATGGGCTCGGGGACCGCGGCCTTCTTCGAGCCCTACGCGGACGACCCGCAGACGTCCGGCCTCCTCCTGCACGCCGTGCCCGAGCTGGAGCGGATGATCGCCGAGGCGGACGCCGCCGGCTACCAGCTCGCCGTCCACGCCATCGGCGACCGCGCCAACGCTCTCGTCCTCGACGCCTTCGAGAAGGCGGCCCGGGTGAACGGACCGCGCGACCGACGGTTCCGCATCGAGCACGCGCAGGTGGTCCGCAAGCAGGATCTGCCGCGCTACAAGGCCCTGGGGGTGGTGGCCTCCATCCAGCCGTCCCACTGCGTCGACGACATGCGTTGGGCGGAGAAGCGCATCGGCCGCGCACGCTGCCGCGACGCGTACAACTTCCGGTCCTTCACGGACGCCGGGATCCCGGTGGCGTTCGGCACGGACTGGTCCGTGGAGCCGCTCGACCCGCGCCTCGGGCTCTACGCCGCCGTGACCCGAGAGCTCCCGGCCGGCGGGCCGCGCGGCGGCTGGTTCCCCGAGGAGAAGATCTCCCTCGAGGACGCCATCGACCTCTACACGCGGGGCTCGGCCTGGGCGGAGTTCGCGGAGAAGGACAAGGGAACGCTCGAGCCGGGCAAGCTGGCCGACCTCGTGGTGTTCGCGGCGGACCTGTTCGAGCTTCCGCCGCGTCGGATCCTGACCACGCCGGTGGACCTCACGATCGTGGGCGGGCGCGTCGTCCATGAGCGGAAGAACGATGAACGGTAGGCCCGACATGACGCCCGAGAGGCAGGAATCGCTGCACGCGCTCGAAGAACGGCTTGGACATCACTTCGCGGACCTGTCGCTCCTGGACCGCGCGCTCACCCACACGAGCCACGCCCACGAGGACCCCTCCGGCGCGTCCCGCCACAGCGAGCCCCTGGAGTTCCTGGGCGACGCCATCCTGGGCTTCCTGGTCGCGGACCTCCTCCACCGCCGCGACCCCGACAGCGACGAGGGAACGAAGTCCAAGGTCCGGGCCCGGCTCGTCTCCGCGCCCAGCCTGGCCAGGCGGGCCGCCGAGATCGGACTGCCGGACCTCCTGTTGCTCGGCCGCGGGGAGGAGAAGACGGGAGGGCGGGCGAACCCCGCCCTGTGGGCGGACGCCTACGAGGCCCTCATCGCCGGCCTCTACCTGGACGGCGGCATCGAGACCGCGCAGAGCTTCGTGAACGCCGAGTTCGCGCCGGAGCTGGCCGCGCTCCAGGAGGCGCCGGACGTCGACCACAAGAGCGCGCTGCAGGAGGTCCTCCAGGCGCGGGGCGAGCCGGTGCCCGAGTACGTCGTGGTGGCCGAGGAAGGCGTGGGACGCCGCACGCGCTTCCTCGTGCGCTGCGTGGCTCGGGGCCGCACGGTCTCCGAGGGGGAGGGCTACTCGAAAAAGGAGGCCCAGCAGGACGCGGCGCGCAGGGCGCTCGAGGCCCTCCGCGCCCCGGGCCCCGAGTAGCGCAGGGGCCGGGGGTGTATCCTCGAGTCGAGAAGCCGATGCCCAAGCGCCGCCCCTCCCTCCCGCCGCGGTCGCCGTCAGCCGGGGAGAAGGACCGCCGGATCGCGGAGCTGGAGCGGCAGCTCGAGGATTCGCGCGAGCACCTGCGCACGCCGTTGCACGGCTACGGCTACGCCGACGAGGCACTGCGCAGCACGAACCTGAAGACCCTGACGGCCAACCAAGAGCTCCGGAACATCAACGAGGAGCTCCGGACGGCGCAGGAAGAGGTCCAATCGGCCAACGCGGAGCTGGAGACGCTGAACCAGGAATTGCACGACGGCAACCGGGAGCTGGGCGACGCGGCCGACGATTTCACGAACGTGGTCAACAGCCTCGACCTTCCCATCGTCATCGTGGGCCGGGACCTGGCGGTGCGCCGCTTCACGCCCCCGCGGAGACGCTGCTGAACCTGGTCGCGACCGACGTGGGGCGGCCGCTCGACCACCGCTCGAACCTGGAGGCGACGGACCTGGCCGCGGCGGCCCGGGGAGTGATCAAGACCCTGATCCCCGTCCATCTCGGGGTCAAGGACAAGCAGGGGCGCGACTACGTCCTCCGGATTCGCCCCTACCGAACCCGCGAGAACAAGATCGACGGCGCGGTGATCATCTTCATCGACGCGGGCCGCCCTCAAGGCGACGTAGCCGCCTCGATCCAGCCACCGCCCAGGCAGACCTCGCCGTCGTAGAAGACCGCCGCCTGGCCCGGGGTCACGGCGCGCTGGGGGGCGGCGAAGCGGACGCGGGCCCGCCCGCCGGGCAGCGGCTCCACGGGGGCATCGGGGCTGCGATGGCGGATCTTCACCGCCGCCGTGAGGGGTCCCGCGGGCGGCCCGCCCGAGATCCAGTTCACGTCCCGGGCCACCAGGCGGTCCGCCTCCAGCGCCGCCGGGTCCCCGACCACGACCGTCCGGGCCTCCGGCCGCAGCTCCAGTACATAAAGAGGACGGGCCGCGGCCAGGCCCAGGCCGCGGCGCTGGCCCACCGTGAACCGGTGGACCCCCTCGTGGCGACCCAGCCGGCGCCCGCCGGCGTCCACGATCGGCCCGGAGCGGTCCTCCGGGGCGGCCTGCCGCTCCACGAAGCCCGCATAGTCGCCGTCGGGGACGAAGCAGATCTCCTGGCTCTCGGCCTTGTCCGCCGTGGGCAGGCCCCGCTCGGCGGCCAGCCGCCGCACCTCGGCCTTCTCCAGGGCACCCACGGGGAAGAGGGCCGCCGCCAGCTGGGCCTGGCTCAGGCCGAACAGGAAGTACGACTGGTCCTTGCGCGCGTCGCGGCCCTTCAACAGGCGATGCCGGCCGGTCACGGGGTCCAGGTCCTTGCGGGCGTAGTGCCCGGTGGCCACGGTCTCGATCCCGAGGTCCCGCGTCTTCTCGACCAGGCTCGCGAACTTCACCTCGGTGTTGCAGCGCGAGCACGGGATGGGCGTCCGTCCCTCGAGGTAGTCGCGCACGAAGGGCGCGATCACCCCGTCGTGGAAGGAGCGCTCGAGGTTGACGACGTAGTGCGGGATCCCGAGCCGGTGGGCCACCGCCCGCGCGTCGTGGATGTCGTCCAGCGCGCAACAGCGGCCGAAGGACGGCCCCGCCCCAAGGGTGCGGTCGTGGAGCTGCATGGAGATCCCCACGACGTCGTGGCCCTGCTCCCGGAGCAGGGCCGCGGCGACGGAGGAGTCCACGCCGCCGGACATGGCCGCGACCACGCGCATGAAGCGAGTATAAGGCGCCGCCCTCAGCGGCGCGAGGCAGCGGCCTCGCGCAGCAGCTCCCAGGCCCGCCGGACGTGACGCTCCTCGGTCCGGATGTTGCCGATGGCAAGGCGGAGCACGGTGCGCCCGGCGAGCCTGGTGTGCGAGAGGTACGCCTCGCCGGTCGCGTTGACGGCGTCCATCAGGGCCTGGTTCCGCGCGTCCTCGTCATCCGGCGGGACCCCCGGAAAGCGCGCCTTGAAGCAGACGACCGAGAGCGGCGACGGGGCCACCACCTCGAAGCCCGGATCGGCCTCGACCCAGGACCGGAAGACCCCGGCCAGGCGGACGTGCTCGCGGATCCGCGAGGCCAGGCCCTCCTGGCCGAAGGCCCGCATCACCATCCACAGCTTCAGGGCGCGGAAGCGCCGGCCCAGGCTCACCCCGTAATCCATGAAGTTCGGCGCCACCGCCTCCTCCGCGGTGCGCAGGTAGTCGGGGACCACGCTGAAGGCCGCGCGCAGGACGTCGGGCTTGCGCGTGTACAGGACCGAGAGGTCCACCGGCACGAAGAGCCACTTGTGGGGGTTCAGGACCAGCGAGTCGGCACGGTCGCAGCCGTCGAGCACGTGGCGCAGCGACGGCTCCACCGCCGCCGATCCGCCGTAGGCCGCGTCCACGTGCAGCCAGAGCCCTTCACGCGCGCAGACGTCGGCCAGCGCGGGCACGGGATCGATGCTGGTGGTCGACGTCGTGCCCACCGTGGCCACCACCGCGAACGGCGTCCAGCCCGCGGCCCTGTCCTCGGCGATGGCGGACTGGAGCGCGGCGGGCTGCATGCGGTACGCCGCGTCCGCGGGGATATGGCGCAGCCCTTCGTGTCCGATCCCCAGGACGATCCCGGCTTTGTCCACGGAGGAATGCGCATGTTCCGACGCGTACATACGGAGTCGGGCCTGTCCGACGAGGCCGCGCCGGCGCACGTCCAGGCCCGGGACCGCCTCCCGCGCCGCGGCCAGGGCCACGAGCGTGGAGGCGGAGGCGGAGTCCTGGATGACGCCGAACAGGCCCGCGGGAAGGCCCAGCATCTGGCGCAGCCAGTCGAGGACCACGACCTCCAGCTCGGTCGCCGAAGGCGCCGTCTTCCAGAGCATCCCGTTGGCGTTCAAGGCGGCGGCCAGCATCTCGCCCAGGATGGCGGGGGCGGTCGAGGAGTTCGCGAAGTACGCGAAGAAGCCCGGGTGGTTCCAGTGGGTCAGTCCCGGCAGGATCAGCCGGTCCACGTCCTCGAGGATCTCGCGCAGCGGCTCGGGCCCGGACGGCGGCGACGCGGGGAGCTTCGACTTGACCTCGCCGGGCCGGACCCGCGGGAGCACGGGGTAGGCCTCGGCCCCCGCCAGGTAGCGGGCCACCCAGTCCACCAGGCGCCGGCCCTCCTCGCGGAAGACCTCGAGGTCGATGTCGCCCAGCGGATCCGGGGGACGGGGCACTACTCCACGTCGGTCACGATGAACATGAGGACGTGGCTGCCGATGCGGAACTCGTTCTGGTTGTTCAGCACCTTCTGCTCGATCCGCTCGAGCTCGACGAAGGTGCCGTTGGTCGA
>DAINRN010000108.1:8030-9253 GCA_036741815.1 Acidobacteriota bacterium | reverse complement strand
TCAGCAGGCGGGCCTTCTCGCTTCCCCCCTGCTGCTCGATGAGCGTGCGCACGCGCGCGGCCTCCTGGCTGAGGGTGGAAGAGCCCGAGGGCAGCTGGTGAGCCTTCGCGGAGGCCGCCGCGCCGATCGCGCCCGCGGGGGCAACGCCGGCCACGCGCTGCCGGTTGAAGAGGGTCCAGAACTCGGGCACGGCGCGGAGGGCGTGCACGACCAGCACGACCCCCCAGATGCCCAGCCACCACGGAAATTGCCCCTGGAGCACGAACATCACGACCGCGGTGATGAGGTAGCCCCAGAAGTGCCCGGCCACGCCGCGCAGCAGACGCGCGCGCGCCGCGGCCCTCGGGTCTCCCGACGTGGGCACCTCGCGTTGGTAGACGCGGCTCTCGAAGAGCGGCTGCCACAGCTCGTCGTCGTCCGCGCGGACGAGCTCCAGACCCGTGAGCTTGCCGCGGCGGATCGAGGCCACGAGCTTCGCCTCGTCGTATTCGCGCACCTTGTCGCCGGACTGGACGCGGTACACGCTCGCGCGACGGGTGGCGGCGGGCTCCGGCACCACCTCCACCGAGATCGCCGAAGGAACCGTGCCCGCGTGCGACCGCCCGGCGAGCGCGGCGAGCTCCGCCGCCAGATCGTCCGTCCGCGCGAAACGCCGGTCGGGGTCCTTCTGGAGGCAGCGCGTCACGAGCGACTCCAGCGCGGGCGGAGCGTCGGGACGCAGCCGGCGGAGCGGCTCCGGGTCCCGCTCGATGACCGCGGCCAGGACCTGGGCCGGCGTGTCGCGGCGGAAGACCGGGCGGCCCGCCGCCATCTCGTGGAGGATGAGGCCGAGCGAGAACTGGTCCGTCCGGTGGTCCAGCGGCCGACCGCTGGCCTGCTCCGGCGACATGTACTCGAGGGTGCCGACCAGCATCCCTGCCTGGGTACCGTGCCTGGACAAAGTCTCCCGGGCGTCGACGTCCTTGAGCAGGGTGGGCAGGATCTTCGCCAGGCCGAAATCGAGGATCTTCAGGACCCCGTCGGCAGTGACCATCACGTTCTCCGGCTTCAGGTCGCGGTGGACGATGCCGGCGCGGTGCGCCTTGGCCAGGCCGTCGGCCAGCTGGGCGCCGAGGCCCAGCACCTCGGGGATGGGCAGGGGACCGGGGCGGAGACGCTGGCGGATGGTCTCGCCTTCCACCAGCTCCATCACCACGTAGTGCGCGCCCTCGAGCCCCGCGGCC
>DAINRN010000108.1:0-8020 GCA_036741815.1 Acidobacteriota bacterium | reverse complement strand
GGTTCAGGGCGGAGGCGGCGCGCGCCTCGCGGTCCAGCCTGTGGAGCAGCTCGGGATCGGCGCCGGCGCGCAGGACCTTGATGGCGACCGTGCGGCCCAGGCGCGTGTCCCGCGCGCGGTACACCTCGCCCATGGCGCCGGCGCCGAGGCGATCCACCACCTCGTAGGAGCCGATGCGTGCGCCGGGAGCGAACGCGTCTGCCACGGTCGCGCGAGGGTACCACGGCGGGGCGCGACTCAGTCGCGTCCCACCCCGAGCGCGTCCGCGACGCGGTTGATGTAGTTGAACCAGGACGCGATGAGCGTGATCTGCAGGATGCCGCGGTCGTCGAACCCGACGGACCGGAGCCGCGCGTGGTGCTTGGGCGTGATGCGGGTGGCGTCCTTTGTCAGCTGGGTCACATAGTCGAGCATGGCGCGGTCGGCCTCCGAGAGAGACGCCTTGTCGTAGTCCTCGACCAGCGCCTTCACCAGGGCCTCGTCAAGCGTCACGGCACGCAGAAACTCTGCGTGAGAGTCGATTCAATAGTGGCACCTGTTCACGGCCGAGACGCGGGTGGTGATCATCTCGTGCTGGGCCCGGCTGAGCGGCAGCTCCGGCGACATGAGAGCGCCGAACGTGGCAAAGGCGTGATACAGCGCTTCAGGGATCAGGGTGTGGGTGGCGACGATGCTGTTGCTGCCGTCGTCGCCCGGCGGGCGGGCGTACTCCTTCGGATAGAGCTTGTGCTGCGCCTCGAGGGCCCTGAGCAGCGTTTCGTCGGCCTCGGTGAACGGAATGGTCTTGATCCAGGCCATCAGGCCTCCTCAACAGATGGGGAGAACGGCGAGCGGCGGCGGCGGGGCGCCACGAAGTATCGGTAGATCGGCACGCCCAGGGCGACCACGGCCGTGCCGAGCGCGGCCTGCGTCGGACTGCCCATGGCCAGGAGGGCGAGAAGCGCCAGGAGCAGGGCCAGGAAACCGAGGGGCGTCACGGGGTAGCCCGGCACGCGGTAGGCCCCCGGCGCGGGCCGGGGCAAGCGGTAGATCCCGGCCACGGTGACCGCGATGAAGGCGACGGTGACGAAGACGAAGTAGGCCACGATCTGACCGAAGGTGCCAAGGCTCACGAGCAGGCACGCCAGGCCGGCCTGGATCGCGATGGCGCGCACCGGCGTGCCGAAGCGGGGATGCACCTCGCCCACCGCGCGCAGGAACAGCCCGTCGCGCGCCATCGCGTAGTACACGCGTGGCGCGGCCATGAGGAACGCGGCCAGGCTGCCCAGCACGGCCAGCACCACGATGGCCGCGAAGACGCGGCCGCCCGCCGGCCCGAACAGCGCCTCGCCGGCCCGGGCCGCGAAGGCCGCCGCGCCGGAGGCACTCTCGATGGGCACGAGGTAGATGAAGACCGCGCTGGTCAGGACGTATACGACGGTCACGATGCCGACGCCAAGGGTCAGGGCCCTGGGCAGCGTCCGCGCCGGATCGCGGATCTCTCCCGCGAGCTTCGCCACGTCCCAGAACCCGCCGAAGGAGAAGAAGGCGGCGACGACGCCGCCGGCCAGGCCGGCGAGGAGGGGCCCCGAGCCGGGGCGGGGCTCCACGAAGGGCGTGAAGTGCGACCAGCGGCCCTGGCCGGAGGCGAAGCCGCCGACCAGGATCACGGCCAGGAGCAGGAGCTTCCCGGCGGTCAACGCCCAGAGCACGCGCGCGCCCGCCCGCACGCCTCGCGCGTTGACGAGGGCCAGGGCCAGGATCACGGTGACGGCCACCACGAGCTGGCCCCGCGCCGACAGCGGCGTGAGGTACGAGACGTACTGGGCGAGGCCCGCGGCCAGCGCCGCGCTCAGGCCGGGGTCCATGACGAGCAGGCTCTTCCAGCCGTAGAGGAAGGCGAGGCCGGGTCCATACGCCTCGCGCAGATAGACGTAACCGCCGCCCGCCTCCGGAAAGCGCGCCGCCAGCTCCCCGTAGCAGAGGGCGCCGCACAGCGCCGTCGCGCCGACGACGAGCCAGACGACAAGCACCCAGAACGGCGAGCCCAGCGCCTTCGTCATCTCGGCCGGGGTGAGGAATATCCCCACCCCGATGATCTCGCCCACCACGAACGCGATCGCGGTGCCGGCGCCGAGACGTCTTTCGAGGGGGCCGGTGGCGTCGCTCACGCGATCAGAAGGTCAGGCGCGCGCCGAGCTGGAAGGCGCGCGGCCCGCCCGAGCCGAACACGCCGCCGGCGGTGGTGACCGCCTTGCCGAAGCTGGACGAGCGCAGGTAGCCGGGGCTCTGCGGATCCTCGCTGTCCCGCACGAGGACGTTGGCGTAGCCGGAGTAGTTCTTGTTCGAGACTCCCAGGACGTTGGTGGCGTTCCACACGTTGAAGCACTCGACCATCGCCTCGAGGGCGGCCTTGCCCCCGATCTTGAAGCTCCGCGAGACGCGCAGGTCGAGGGACTGAAAGCTGTCGCCGAAGCGGGCGTCGTCGTCGACCAGCGGGAGCAGCAGGCCGTCGAGCCCTCCCGCGGCGTTCTGGGCGCTGAGGAACGCGTTCAGGTCGGCCGCGGTCTTGAACACGCGGCCACCCGCGTTGCGTTCCATGGTGGGGACGCGCGAGCTGGCGTCGGGCATGAGGATGTCCATCGGCACTGCCGAGGCCAGGGTGAGGAGCGGGGAGACGCGCAGGCTCCAGGGCAGCGAGAACGAGCCCGCGAGGGTGAAGCGGTGGCGCTGGTCGTTCGGGGTCGGCCCGTACTCCCGGCCGAGGTCGTTCGGATCGATGGGGCCGTTCGAGAACGGGATCTGGTCGTCGTTCGCGTAGTTGAAGGCCTTGGACAGGGTGTAGGCGGCCCGCAGCCAGTGCCCGCCGGCGAAGCTCTTCTCGCCGGAGACGAGCAGGCCGTCGTACTTGGTGTTGACGCTCGATTCCAGGTTCTTGATCTGGTCGGGCCCCCCCACCACGGGATTGAAGACCTCTCCGATCTTGCGTCCGATGATGAAGTGGGTCCCCAGGTTGTGCAGCCCGTCCACCCGCAGCACCATGTCCTTTCCCACCCGCGTCTCGATACCCAGGTTGAACTGCTGCACCTCGGGGTTCTGGAGCGTGTTGTCGATGATGTTGATCCCGGAGGCGCCCGCCCCGGGCAGGGGGAAGCCTGTGAAGGGGTCCGAGAAGTGGGGAGCGAACGGCGGGAACTGGCCGGTGGCGGGGTCGAGGAAGAAGACGTTGCCCGCCCGCACCTCGATGGGCAGCGCGCGGCCGTCGAGGCCGCGCTCCAGGGACATGATCTCCAGGGTGACCCGGTCGTAGTAGATCCCGTAGCCCCCGTGGACGCCGAACCGCCCGGCCTTGCTCGACCAGTTGAAGCCCACGCGCGGGCCGAAGTTGTTGCCGTCCCGCTCGCGGTCGCCCTGCAGGAAGGGCTGCGCGAGGGGATTGATCTGGTCGTAGCCGCTCACGTTCTTCACGTCCGTGTCCAGCTCGTAACGAAGGCCGACGTTCAAAGTGAGCTGCGGGTGGACCCGCCAGTCGTCCTGCACGAAGAAAGCCAGGTGGGTGTTGTTGCAGCCGGGGAGCTCGAGGTCGCGGTCGGGGAAGCCGCTGCGCAGGGTCACCGCGAAGAGCAGGTCTTCGTCGTCGATCCGACCGTCCCCGTTGTGGTCGAAGCTCGGGAAGTCCTCGACCAGCTCGACCCGCCCCTCGCGGAACACCCCGAGGTCGAAGGCGCCCTCCACCCGCTGGACCTCGGCGCCAAGGCGCAGGGTGTGGGCCCCCAGAGCCGAGGTGAAGGTGTCGGACAGCTGCCAGCGGTCCTGGTCGGTGGCCTGGGGAACCCGGAAGGACGCTCCATCCTGGAGGCTCGGGAACGTGAGCTGGCGGCCCGGGTCGGTCGGGTCGATGTGGTTGCGGAAGCGGCTGTAGCTCGCCCCGAGCGTGTTCACGCGCCGCGAGCCGACGACACTCGTCCAGGTCCCGGCCACCGAGTGGTAATGGTTCGCGCTCTCCTGGCGCTGCGAGGCCGAGCCGATCGCCCGGTCCAAGGTGCTGGCGCCGGTGTCGTCGGCGCGCTCGGTCGAGTAGCGGAGGTTGACCCGGTTCGACCCTCCGGGGGTCCAGTCGAAGCGCATGGTGCCGAGGAAGTCGGTGAGGGGCGCGTCCGCGAACCCGCGCGGGATGGTGCGGGTAGCCGGGTCGCGCTCGCCCACGAGCACCGCGCCGTCCTGGTCGCGGTACTCGGCCGCTCCGAACCAGAACAGCTTGCCGTCGACGAGCGGCCCGCCGAGCGACAGCGCGTACTGCTGGCGGCTGAAAGGCGGCGCCCCCTGGCTCCGGTCGGCGGTGGCGGGCAGGCCCTGCAGGGACTTGTCGCGCAGGTAGAAGGCGCCGGTGCCGCTCCAGACGTCGGATCCGGACTTGGTGAGTACGTTGATGGCCGAGCTGCCCGACCGGCCGACTTCCGCTGAGAACCGGTTGGTCGCGATCTGGAACTCCTGGATGGCGTCCTGGGGGAGGTTCTGCAGCGGGCCGCCCACCACGTCGTCGTTGTTGTCGGCCCCGTCGAGCGTGACGTTGCCGCCGCGCCCGAGCTGACCGGCGGACGAGACCACGACCGAGTTGGTCTTCGTCGGGTCGAAGTTCGGGGCGGGGGAGTTGCCGGGGACGAGGAACGACAGCTCCATGAAGTTGCGCCCGTTCAGGGGCAGGCGCTCGATGGCGTCCGAGGCGAGGACGCCCTGCACGACCGACGAGACGCTCTGGACCGCCAGCCCCTCCGTCGCCACGTCGACGCGCTCGCTCAGCGCCGCCACTTCGAGCGCCACCGTCACGTCGGCGTTCTGCCCCACCTTGAGGACGAGCGGCGGGTACTCCTTCCCGGCGAACCCCGCGGCCGTCACGCGCAGCACGTACGAGCCGGGGACGAGGTCGGCGAGGACAAAGCTGCCCCGGTCGTCGGCTGCGGTCTGGCGCTCGAAGCCGGTGGCGGTCTGGCGCAGCGTCACGGCTGCCGCGGCCACCGCGGCTCCCTGCGCGTCCGTCACCCGGCCGTGCAGGGTGGCGGTGCCCTGGGCGAACGCGCCGGCAGCGACGAGGACGAACCACGTCGTGGTGGTGATGAGCTTCATGAGGTCGTCTCTCCTTTGGGCTCCCGGCTCGCCGGGAGCTAGACGCCTCTATCAACGATCGTGCCAGCACCGAAGGGCGCGGTTGCCCGCGCATGTTGCGGCGCGACAGGGCATTGAAGCCCGAACGTGATGGAAGCCCTGGAGTCGCTGCCCGCGTAGGAATCACGCGACGACGCGTACACCGGATGCGACGTCGATCGCCCAGGTACTAGAATCGACTCGTGCTCGAGCTGATCATCGTCGTGCTGATCGTGCTGTGGCTGCTCGGCTACGTGGGCCCGATCCGCATTCCGCGGATGCGCAAGCGGGGCAACGAGGTCCACATCCTGCTGGTCATCGTCCTGGTGCTGATCATCGTCCGGCTGCGCCTCTAGTACTCGTCCGGACGCTCGTCGCGGTGACCTAGGTCCGTATCACCCCCGGGAACCGTGAAGCGCTCACCTCGTGGCGCGGGAACACCTTTTCCAGCTCTCGGGCGCCGAGGTGCCGGGCCAGCAGCTCGCCCAGCAGATCGCGGAAATCGGTGGTGATCGCGAGGTCGCGCCCCTCGTAGAGGCGCTCCGGGGAGAGGCCGGGCCAGCGCCCGTGCACCTTGCCGCCGCGCACGCCTCCGCCCATGACGAACGAGACGCTGGCGTGGCCGTGGTCGGTGCCCCGGTTGCCGTTCTCGCGGACCGTCCTCCCGAACTCCGTGAGCGTGACGAGGACGACGTCCTGCATGCGCTCGCCGAGGTCCCGCTGGAACGCGGCCAGCGCCTGGCCGAACTCCCGCAGCCGGACCGCGAGCTGGCCCTGCACGCCGCCCTCGGCGGCGTGGTGGTCCCAGCCGCCGACCTCGGTGAAGGCCATCTCCACGCCCACGTCCGCCTTCAGGAGCTGCGCGATCTGCTTCAGGCTGTCGCCGTAGCGGCCGCGCGGGTACGCCGCGCCCGGGGCCGGCGCGTAACGGCCGGGGCTGGTCTTCTTCAGGAACTCGATGGCCTCGAAGGTCTCCTGGCCCGTGCCGTGGAGGACGTCGCGGACGGCCCCCGCATACATGTCCTCGAAGCCGCGGGCCACGGCCGCGCCGCCCGCGGGCCGCAGGTCGAAGCGGTCGATGCTGGCCATGGCCACGGCCGGCGCCCGCCCGGCCAGCGAGCGGGGCAGCGTCGGGGTGAGGGAGACCGCGCGGAAGGGCGTGGCCGATGGATCCGACGCGCACTGCAGGTGCCGGTTCATCCAGCCGTCGTCCGTGGACTTGACGCTGGGCGTCCCGCTCTCCATGAAGTCCTGGGCGTCGAAGTGCGAGCGCGTGTTGTCCGGGCTGCCCACCGCGTGCACGGCGGCCAGGGTGCCGTCCTTGAACGACGGCAGGAGGGGATCGAGGGCGGGGTGGAGGCCGAAGTGCCCGTCGAGGTCCAGGGCGGCGTCGCGTCCGCCTCGCTGCGGCGCGGGGATCGCAATCGTGGGCCGGAGCTTCCGGTACGAGGACTCGCCGTAGGGCACCACGGTGTTGAGCCCGTCGCAGGCGCCGCGCTGGAAGACCACGACCAGGGTCTTCCGCTGCCGATCGCCGCCCGCCGCGTAGACGGAGCGCACCAGGGCCCGGGGCGCCAGGCCGAACGAGACGAAGGCCAGTCCCGACGATTTCAGGAAGAAGCGGCGGGTGAGCATGGTCATCTCCTCTGGAACTCCGGCGAGCCCAGGACGAGCCCGGCCATCCGCGCCGCGTCGAGGCCGGTCTCGCTCTCGAGCGCGCGGCGCGTGGACTCCGACAGGCCCGCGGGAACGAGGTCCTCCGGGGCCAGGCGCGCGGCATCGACGCCCACGCCCCGGACCCGGCCGGCGGCGAGGTCGAGGGCGAGGTTCAGCCGCGAGAGCAGCCCGCTCGTGGAGACCCACGCCTCGGACGTGTCCTTGTACCCCGTGGGTGGCTGCTGCATGTAGAGGGGCATCCCCATCTCGCCGATGCGCCGGGCCAGGTCCCGCGCGTCCTGGACGTCCGCGCCCGAGGCCCGCACCGCGCTGGCGACGAACTCGAGCGGCGTCTTCACCTTCACGGAGCGCGCCTGCGAGGCCTGGAACTCCGGCGAGGTCACGATGGCCGCCACCACGGCGCGGATGTCGCCGCCCGTCGTCTGGAACGTGGCCGCGGCGCGGTCCACCACGGACGGCGGGGGATCGTCGGCCACGAACCGCCGCGCCAGCTTCGTGGAGATGAAGCGGGCGGTGGCGGGATGCGTGGCCAGAAGGTGCAGGACCTCCGCGCCCTCGCGCTGGCCCCCGCCCTTGATGCGGTGGCCGAGCACGACCTTGTCCTTGCCGTCGTGGATGCGGGCGTCGAAGACGAACCGGGGATCGCCCTGCCTGAGGTCCCGGATCGTCCACCCCGTGAAGCACCGGGCCACCTCGGTGACGTCCTTCTGCGTGTAGCCGCCGTCCACGCCGAGCGTGTGCAGCTCCATGACCTCGCGCGCGTAGTTCTCGTTCAGGCCGCGCTTGCGCCCCTGCGCCTCCGCGCCGGCGGGGTTCGGCCGCGGTTGTCGGGGGCGCCGCAGGAAGCCCCGGCGTTGCGCCGTCCGGCTGGCCTGCGCGTCGGGATCCGCCGAGAGCCAGTTGTCCAGGTAGAAGAGCATGGCCGGGCTGGCGGCGGTCGCCTTCAGCAGGTCCTCGAACCGGCCCCACGCGTGCGGACGGACCACGTCGCGCTCGTACGCGCCCACCAGGAACTTCTCCGGCCCCTTGCCCGCGAACACGTTGAAGTGGTTCATCCAGAAATCGACCAGGACCTCGTCCAGCTGCCGCTGGCTGTAGACGGCCCGCATGACCTTCGCCGCCTGCAGCTCCTCGAGGACCTGGCGTGGCCGGCCCTGCATCTGCTGCATGCCCGACGCGAGGTCCCGCATGACCTCGCGCCGCGCCCGCGCCACCTCCACTT
>DAINRN010000107.1:6403-9390 GCA_036741815.1 Acidobacteriota bacterium | reverse complement strand
CCGGACGTCATCCTGACCATGCCCCTCGAGGCCCGGGGCGGCGGGCAGCACCACCAGGCCGCGGCGCGGCTGGCGCGCGAGGCCTTCCGCGCGGCAGCGGATCCCGGGCGCTTCCCGGAGCAGCTGGCGGCGGGGCTGAGGCCCTGGCAGGCGCGCAAGCTCTACCAGGGCGGCGTGGGCGGCGATCCGGAAGCGCTGTCCGGCCCGCCTCCCGTCGCGGTCGAGACCGGGACGTACGACCCTCTCCTCGGGCTGACGTGGCGGGAGCTCGGCAGCCTGGCCCGGGCGTTGCACCGCTCCCAGGGCTCGGCGCAGCTCAAGGCCAGTCCTGGTTCCGCGCAGTTCCCTTATTTCCTCGTCGAGGCCGACCCGCCGTCCAGCGGCTCGGAAGCGGACATCCTGGACGGGATCGACACCTCGCTGCCCGGGTTGCTGCGCTTCGCGCCCGCCGAGGCCGCCTGGCTGCGCACGTCCCTGGCGTCGCTCCAGGTGCGCGCGGGAACGCTGCAGGCCAACTTCGATCCGCGCTCTCCGAAGGCCAGCGCCCCTCCGCTCGCCGCCTTCATCGGCGCCCTGCGGGGGCTGCGCGCGGAGATCGAGACAAGCGCGCTGCCGCCGGTTGACCGCGGGGAGCTGGCGTTCCGCCTCGCGGACGAGGAGAGCGATGCATCGGCCGCCCTCGCCCTGGCGCACGGTCTGGCCTTCGAGGCCGTGGCCGACGACGGCGCCGTGGTCCCGGGCCAGTCTTTCCATGTCACGGCCACCGCGTGGAACGAGGCCGGGGCTCCCATCCGCATCGACGGGGTGGACCTGCGTGTCCCCGCGGGGTGGACGGCGGCGACGGTGACGCCCGCCGTCGCCCCGCCCGCTTCCGGGGTGAAGACCTCCTTCGAGGTGCGCGCCGCCGACGGCGCGCGCTACTCGCAGCCCTACTGGAGGCGCAACGCTCTCCTCGATCGCGTGGACCTCGAGCGGCCGGAGGACGACACACTGCCCTGGAGCCCGCCGGAGGTCGTGGCGCGGCTGCGCTACACCTCGAACGGCGTGGCCGCCACTCTCGAGGCCCCGGCCGTCTGGCGTTACGAGGGCCGGGGCGGGGGCGAGAAGCGGAAGACGGTGAGCGTCGTCCCTGCCCTCTCGGTGAAGTTGACGCCCGCGGTGACCGTGGTCCCGGTGGCGGCGGCGGGCACGCAGCGGGAGCAGTTCAAGATCGCCCGCGCCAAAGGTACCGAGCAAGCGTTCTGCGGCAACCTCAAGACCGCCGGATCGGCGGCCGTCCGCCTCGAGGTGCCGCCGGGGTGGACGGTGACGCCGCCGGTGGTGAGCCTGGACCTCCATCGCGAGGGAGAGGAGCTGGCGGTGCGCTTCTCGGCCGCCCCGCCCGCTCGGGTGGCCCCGGGCAGCTACGAGCTGCGGGCCGTGGCCGAGGCGTCGGGCCGGGAGTTCCGCAAAGGCTACCAGGCCCTGGCCTACGACCACGTCCACGAGCGGCACGTCTTCACGCCGGCGGTGGCCCGCGTCCTCGCCCTCGACGTGCGTACCGCGCCCGCCGTCTCCGTGGGCTACGTGATGGGGGCGGGCGACGAGGTGGCCGAGGCCATTCGCCAGCTCGGTGTGCCCCTCACCTTCCTCGCTCCCGAGCATCTGGCCTTCGGCGACCTGGGCCGCTACAGCACGATCGTGACCGGCATCCGCGCCTACCAGACCCGGCCGGACCTCCGCTCCTACCACGCCCGGCTGATGAAGTACGTCGAGGACGGCGGCAACCTCGTCGTCCAATACAACAAGCTCGACTTCAACCAGCCCTTCGAGGTTCCCCGCGCGGGGGCCATGAGCGGCCAGTCTCCCACGCGCGGCGACAGCCCTTTCGCGCCGTACCCCGCCGCGGTCACGATGGCGCGCGTCACCGACGAGACGGCCCCCGTGCGCATCCTGGCGCCGGATAGCGCGCTGCTGACGACGCCCAACCGCCTCGTCGAGGTGGACTGGGCCGGATGGGTCCAGGAGCGCGGCCTGTACTTCCTGGAGGCGCACGACCCGCGGTACACGGACCTCCTGGCGATGGCCGACCCCTTCACCGAGAACCCGGGCGAGAAGAAGGGTGCGCTCGTGGAGGCTCGCGTCGGGAAGGGGACCTGGACGTACGTGGGCCTGGGCCTGTTCCGACAGCTGCCCGCGGGCGTCCCCGGGGCGTACCGTCTCCTCGCGAACCTCGTGTCGCGGCCGGGAGCCTCGAAGCCCCGGACCCCGTAGTCCTTCGCGGGCGACACCACGCCCGCCCGCCGTGGTACCCTCGGGGCCTGCCGTTGGAGAGTGCAGAAGTGCATCCCACCCTCTCCTCGCTCATCGCGTCTGCCGACAGCGGTGACCGCGCTGCGCTGGACGCGCTCTTCGCGGCGCTGTACTCGGAGCTGCATCGACTCGCCCGCCGCCAACTGGCCCGTGGCGCGGGCGCCATGACCCTCGGCACCACGACCCTCCTGCACGAGGCCTACCTCGACATGGCGGAGCGTGAGAGCGCCGTGTTCCCCGACAAGGGCCGCTTCATGGCCTACGCCGCGCGGGTCATGCGCGGCCTCATCATCGACTACGCGCGCAAACGCCAGGCCCACAAGCGCGGCGGGCAATTCGAGATCGAGCCCCTGGGCCACGAGGTGGCAGACCCCGCCGTCGACCACCGGGAGCTGACCCGTATCAGCGACGCCCTGGACGAGCTCGCCACCGTGGACCCGCCGCTGGCCGAGGTGGTGGACCTGAAGTTCTTCTGCGGCTTCTCCTTCGCCGAGATCGCGGCCATGCACGGCGTATCCGAGCGCACCGTGCAACGGGAGTGGGCCAAGGCGCGCATCTATCTCCACGGGCGCATCGGAGCCGGGGGGCCTCTCGTTTGAGCGCCGTCGACAAGGACCGCTGGCGGATCCTGAGCCCCCATCTCGACCGCGGCCTGGAGCTGGCGGGCGAGGCCCGCGCCGCCTGGCTCGCGGCTC
>DAINRN010000107.1:2463-6393 GCA_036741815.1 Acidobacteriota bacterium | reverse complement strand
CTCAGCCTGCGCGGGCGAAAGACGTGGACAATTGCGCCGCCTGGCTCGCGGCTCTGCGCTCGGAGGACCCCGCCCTGGCGGCGGACATCGAAGCGCTCCTCGACGAGCACAGCGCCCTCGAGCGGGAAGGCTTCCTCGCGGGCGAGGCGCCCTCCCCTCCGGCGCCGGCTTCACCCCGTGCGCCGAGCCCATCCGAACGGATCGGCCCCTACCGCATCCTGCGCGAGCTGGGGCGAGGGGGCATGGGGTGCGTGTACCTGGCCGAGCATGAAGGCCAGGACTTCCGGCGCCTGGTGGCCCTGAAGGTGGTCGAGCCGGGCGGCGCGGGAGCGGAGGTCGAGAGGCGATTCCGCGACGAGCGGCGCATCCTCTCCGGCCTCGAGCATCCGGGGATCGCGCGGTTCCACGATGCCGGGCGCTCACCCGAGGGGCGCTGGTTCCTCGCGCTCGAGTACGTCGAGGGGCCGAACCTCCTGGATCACGCCCGAGAGCGCGATCTGCCGACGGCGGAGAAAGTCGGGCTCTTCCTCCAGGTGCTCGAAGCGGTCGAGTTCGCGCACCGGCGCGGGGTCGTCCATCGCGACCTCAAGCCGAGCAACATCCTGGTCGGGCCCGACGGTCGAGCGCGCCTGCTCGACTTCGGGATCGCCAAGCTCATCGACCCCGACCCGGACGTCCTGACCACGGAGACGCGCACGGAGCTCCGTGCCCTGACCCCCGCCTACGCGAGCCCCGAGCAGTTCCGGGGCGACCGGGTGACGCCGGCGTCCGACGTGTTCGCGCTCGGCGTCGTTCTCTACGAGCTCGTGGCTGGTGTGCGCCCATTCGCGGCCGGCTCGACCTCGCGGGCGGACCTCGAGCGGGCGGTCCTCGCGGACGACCCCGACCCGCCCAGTGCTGCGTTCCGGCACGCGGCGCGGACGGACGGCAGGCCCGCGCACACGGCACTCCGGGTCCGCGCCAAGGCCGGCGCGTTCGGCCGGGACCTCGACGCGATCTGCCTCAAGGCGCTACGCAAGGAGCCCGGCGAGCGTTACGCGTCGGCGGCGGCGTTCGGCCAGGACCTGCGCGCCCACCTGGAGGGCCGGCCCGTCGCCGCCCGGGCGGGAAGCCGCCGATATCGGCTCGCGCGCTTCTTCAAGCGGCATCGCGCCCGGCTGGCCACGCCCGCCGCCCTGGCCCTCGCCGCGGTCGCGATCGTGATGGCCGTGAGCGCCTACGAGCGTGCCGAACGGCTCCGCCCACCCGCCCCGCCGACGCCCCGCGTGTTCCCGTTCTCGGACGTCGGGACGATCCCGGTCGAAGAGCTCCAGCGACGCTTCGCCGAGCAGCCCGCGAGCGTGGAAGCGGGCGCCGCCCTGGCCCTCGGCCTGGCCGACGACGGCCGCGCAAAGGAGGCGGCGCTGATCCTGGCCCGGATGCGGCAGATCCCCGGCAAGGAGGAGGACCCCCTCACCCTGTACGCCGACGCCAGCATCCACATGGACCTGGACACGCCGCAGCGCGCCCTCGTCCTCCTCACGCGCGCCCGCGCCGGCGCGCTGGCCAGCGGCCGCGGCGACCTTCTCGCCCAGATCCGGGCCGCGCGGGGCCGGCTGCTCTCGACCCTTGGCGAGCGCGAGGAGGGGCAGCGGGAGATGAAGCGCGCGGTCGACGACTTCAGGCGCGCGGGCGACCACGCCTCGCTCACGCGCGTGATCAACGACCTGGCCATCGAGGAGCTGCAGCGCGGCGAGCTGGCGCGCGGCGAGGCGCTGCTGGAAGAGGCGGTCAGGGAGGGCCGGGCCGCGGGTCGTCCGTCAGAAGCCGCTCTTCAGAACCTCGGCCAGCTCGCCACGTACCGTGGCCGGCCCGACCTGGCCGAGCCGAGGCTCCGCGAGGTCGTGACGCTCTGGCGTCGGTCGGGCAGCCCGCGTCGTGTCGGCCATGCGCTGTGCACACTGTCCGAGGCCCTGCGCGACCTCGGTCGTGGCAGCGAGGCGGACCCGCTGCTCGAGGAGTCGATCGTGCTCCTCCGGCGGGCCGGCGACGAGTTCGAGCTCGTGGAGTCGCTCTACGCCCGCGCGGTGGCCGACATCGCCAGCGCACGGCTCGACCGCATCGACGCCACAGAGGCTGATATAGCGAGCGTCTCCGAAGCCGGCGGCGGCCGCCGCGCGGCGGGCGTCACGCTTCAGGTGCGGGGCCTGGCGGCGGCGACGCGCAACGACCTCAAGGCGGCCCGCCCGCACTTCCGGGAAGCGCGCCGTCTGTATGTTGTCAACGGCGACCTGGACATGGCCAGCGACATGGACGTGGCGTGGGCCCGGGCCGAGTATGAGGCGGGCGACCCGCAGGCAGCGCTGCGACTCCTGGACGAAGCGCTGGAGAGATTGCAGGGCGGAGGCGTGGGCAGCCCTCCCGCGTTCTTCGCTGAGGCGCTGCGCGCGCGGATCGACGCCGAGGCGGGCCGCATCCCGGAAGCGCGCCGCCGGCTGGAGGCGCTCGGGGAGGAGAACGCCCGGTCGCCCAGCATGAGCCGGCGGCTGGCCTTCCTTGCCTCGAGCGGGGTCCTCGCGGGCGCCGAGCGGCGCTTCGGGGACGCGCGTCGGGACCTCGAGTCTGCCCTCCAGGCCGCCCGGGCCGCGGGCCGGACCCTGGACTCCCTGAATCTCCGGCTTGACCTGGCCGCCGTGGAGCGTCGCGCCGGGGACCCGGTCCGAGCCACGGCCGCCGCCCGGGCGATCGCAGCCGAGGCCGGCGGGCTGCACCTCGCCTCCGTGGTCGCGCGCACGAGGTCGCTGGTCGCCGAGCGCAGGGGCGGAGGCTGACGAACCGCCCCTAACCATCGCTGGGCGCGTCACATCGGGCCGCAAAGGACCCCAGGCCGCCGCCCCTCTCGCCGTCGCGCCCGTCAACCCGCCTGTCGGCTTTCTCCCGCCGTTTCCGATCTATCCCGGTAGGCAGCCTCCGGTCTGGCAGCAAGGCTTGGGGACGGCTCGCGCCGTCCTTGAGGCGAATTCGGGTCGTTCGTGCGCGCGGAGAGAAGGGGGGATGTCATGCGAAAGGAATGGGTGCCGTTCCTGGGCGCCGTCGCCTTGGCCTTCGGGGCGACCGTCCCCGCCCCTTGTCAGCTGATCGATCGCACGCTGGCCCCGAACACGGCCAACGAGGGAATCGCGAAATCGCTGGCCGACGAGGTCGGGGTAGGACGCGGTGACTTGCTCACTCAGGGCTCGTCGGCCTTCATCATCGCCCGTGATCCCTTTCGGGCCATCCGCCGGGGCCGCCAGCTCTTCCAGCGGAAGTTCACGCACGCGCAAGGCCACGGGCCGCTGGCGGGCGACGGCACGGGGCCCATCGAGGAGAACCTGGCCATCGGCGCCGGCCTGTCGGACAGCTGCGCCTCCTGCCACGGCCGGCCCCGTGGCTCCGCCGGCTTCGGGGGCGACGTCGTGACCCGCCCCGACAGCCGCGACGCCCCGCACCTCTTTGGCCTCGGGCTCAAGGAGATGCTCGCGGACGAGATCACCGGCCAGCTCCGCGCGATCCGCGCTGCCGCCCTGGCGCAGGCCGCTGCCACCGGGCAGCCCGTCACGAGCCCGCTCCTGGCCAAGGGCATCTCCTACGGCTCGATCACCGCGTACCCCGACGGGTCCGTGAACACCTCCCAGGTGAAGGGCGTCGATCCGGACCTGCGCGTACGCCCCTTCTTCGCCCACGGCGGCACCATGTCCATCCGCGAGTTCGCGGTCGGCGCCTGGAACGCGGAGATGGGGCTGCAGGCGGCGGACGCGGACCTCCAGGCCGCGTCGCAGGGCGGGGCCGTCACCACGCCCGCGGGCATGCTGCTCGACGGCGCGAAGGACGCAGTGGAGGCTCCCCCCGCCGCGAATCCCTCGGCGGACCCCGACGGCGACGGTGTCACCGACGAAGTGCCCACCAGCCTGG
>DAINRN010000107.1:0-2453 GCA_036741815.1 Acidobacteriota bacterium | reverse complement strand
CCTGGTGGACTTCATGGAGTTCTACCTGCTGAACTACTTCAAGCCCGGCCACGGCGAGCCGCACCCCGGGGTGCAGGCGGGCCGCGTCCGGTTCCAGATCATCGGGTGCGCCGCCTGCCACAAGCCGGACCTCACCATCGATCACGACCGGAGGGTGGCCGACGTGGAGACGGCCTTCGATCCGACGCAAGGCGTCTTCAACCGCCTCTTCGCCGTCGCCAACGGACTGTTCGAGGAGTCGGACGACGGCCACGGCTTCCCGACCCTCAAGCTTCCCAAGGGGAACCCGTTCCTGGTCCACGACATCTTCACCGACTTCAAGCGCCACGACCTCGGCCCCGGCTTCCACGAGCGCGACTACGACGGCACCACCCGGACGCACTTCCTCACCACCCCGCTGTGGGGAGTGGCGGCGACCGGCCCCTATGGCCACGACGGACGCAGCACGACCCTGACCGAGGTCATCCTGCGCCACGGGGGCGAGGCCCAGCAGGCGCGGGACCTCTTCGCCCAGATGGGCGTCGGCGCGCGGCGACAGCTGCTCGACTTCCTGGGCACCCTGGTGTTGTTCCCGCCCGACGACACCGCCTCGAACCTGAATCCCGGCGACCCGTCCACCCCGGGCTTCCCCCAGTTCGGCCACGGGAGCATCAAGCTGGGGGTGCTGTTCAACGACCCCTCGGATCCCGAGTGACGCTGCCCAACTGACGGATCGTGAAAAGATGTCCGGATCGTGCCACGGGCGCATCCCCGTGGCACGACACGGTCGTCGCCGTGACCGGCATCGAGACGGACGTCTTCTTCAGCGTGCGCATAGTGACCTGGATCACGCCGAGGCCCCCTTCCGCCTTGACAACATGGTGTCCGCGACCTAGTTAGAGATTGGGTAGTGGCGTCGCCGGGCCTGTCGCGGCGCCGACCTCTTCGGAATCTCCATGGCCTATGTCTCGTTTCTCGTGAACCAGATCCGTGACCGGCACGCCCTGCGCGGCGCCCAGTTGGAGGACGAGATCCGCGAGGCCGCGGGAGCCGTGGAGCCCGGGCAGCTCCTGCAGTGCCGGATCTACCTGGATGCGGTCCCCGGCATCGACTCGGATCCCTTCTTCAGCGTGCGCATCGGCCAGCTCGCGTGGTCGCGCCGGCTTCCACCGCTGTCCATGGAGACGCCTCCCATGGCGGTGGGCCTGCTGCTGGCGCGCGTGCTGCGGCGGTTCCGGCGCGAGCCCGCGCCGGCCTAGCGGCGGTCCGATCGGCGCCGCGGTCCCTCGCGGCGCTCGGGATACACGAGAAGGCTGGCGCGCGTCAGGGCGCCGTCGCCGAAACGGCGTGCCACGGCGTCGCGCACCCGGTCCGCGGCGGCCTTCTCGGGCTCTTTCTCCAGGTCGAGCGTCAGCTGGCGGCCCGCCCCGAAGTTCGACGCGTAGACGCCGAGCAGGCGCACCTTGCGCGGCCCGGGCAGGCCCTGCAGCAGGCCCCACGCGGTCTCGAAGAGGGCGTCGCTGCGGTCCGTGGGCGCGGCCAGCGTGGTGGCGCGGGTCACGGTGCTGAAGGTCTCGTCGCGGTGCTTCAAGGTGACCGTGGAGCACAGGAGCCCCTGCTCGCGCAGCCGGCGGGCCACGCGGTCGCACAGTCCCAGGAGCGTCCGCCGTTGCTGCGCGCGGTCCGCGGTGTCCCGATCGTAGGTGTGCTCCTGTCCCACGCTCTTGGCCTCGGCGTGCTCCGAATGCACCTCGCGCTCGTCCAGGCCGCGCGCCAGGCGTAGGAGATCCTGGCCATGCGTCCCGAACCGCCGCTCCAGGACCGTTTCGCCCTGGGCCGCCAGCTGGCCGATGGTGTGGATGCCTGCCTTCATGAGCCGCTCCTCCATGCGCGGCCCGATGCCCCACAGCCGGCGCACGGGCAGGGGCGCCAGGAAGGCGGCCTCGGTCCCCGGAGGCACGACCACCAGGCCATCGGGCTTGCGAAGGTCGGAGGCGATCTTGGCCACCATCTTGTTCGCCGCCATCCCGACGGACGCGCTGAGCGAGGTGACGGCCCGGAGCCGCTCCTTCAGCCGGAGCGCGATGGTCTCCCCCGTGCCCAGCGCGCGCCGGCTGCCCGTGACGTCGAGGAAGGCCTCGTCGATGGACAGGGGCTCCACGCGGTCGGTGAACTCGCGGAGGACCGCCATGACCTGGGCCGAGACCCCGGCGTACTTCTCCATGTCCACGGGCAGGTAGGCGGCGTGCGGGCACAGCCGCCAGGCCTGGGAGATGGGCATGGCGCTCCCCACCCCGAACCGGCGCGCCTCGTAGGAGGCGGTGGCCACCACGCCGCGTCCGCGTCCGCCCTGCGGGTCTGCCCCCACGATCACCGGCCTGCCGCGCAGCTCCGGACGATCACGCTGCTCGACGGCGGCGTAGAACGCATCCATGTCGACGTGGAGGATGCGGCGGACGCCGCGACTAGTGTCC
>DAINRN010000106.1:3505-9439 GCA_036741815.1 Acidobacteriota bacterium | reverse complement strand
CCTCGGGCTTGATCTCGCCCATGACCAGGGCCACGTGGTGCTGCTGGTCGATCAGGCTCTCGAAAGCGTGGATGCGGAAGGGGCCGTAGCCGGTGGGCAGGTTGGCCTCGGCGATCTTGCGCACCAGCCGCTCGTGCCGCATGCGGTGCTGGATCAGGTCCTTGATGGTGATCATCTTGAGGGAGTGCGTGCGGCAGAAGGCCTCCAGCCGGGGCACGCGCATCATGGTCCCGTCCTCGTCCATCACCTCGCAGATCACCCCCGCCGGGTAGAGGCCGGCCAGGCGCGCCAGGTCCACCGCGGCCTCCGTCTGGCCGGCGCGCACGAGCACGCCGCCCGGGGCGGCCCGCAGCGGGAACATGTGGCCGGGCCGGGCCAGGTCCGCGGGCTTCGTGCGGGGATCGATGGCGGTGAGCACCGTGCGCGCCCGATCGGCGGCCGAGATCCCCGTGGTCGTCCCCTGCTTGGCCTCGATGGGGACACAGAACGCGGTCCCGAAGCGGGCGCTGTTCGCCTCGTCCTGGACCATGAGGGGAATGCGCAGCTCGTCGAGCCGGTCCCCGGTCATGGGAAGGCAGATGAGGCCGCGCCCGTGGCGGGCCATGAAGTTGACGACCTCGGGGGTGACCTTCTCCGCGGCGATGGTGAGGTCGCCCTCGTTCTCGCGGTCCTCGTCGTCCACGACCACGACCATCTTCCCGGACCGGATGTCCTCCACGGCTTCCGGGATGCCGCTGAACCGCACGGGCGCTCCTGTCAGGTGCGGGGAGCCAGCAGCCGCTCGACGTACTTGGCGATCACGTCCACCTCGATGTTGACGCGGTCGCCGGGACGCGCGCTCCCCAGGCTCGTATTCTGCAGTGTATATGGGATCAACGCGGCGGTGAAACGACCCTCCTGGCGCCGGGCCACGGTCAGCGAGACGCCGTCCAGGGCCACGGATCCCTTGGCCACCAGGTAGCGGTCCAGGTCCGGGGGCGGCTCCACCGTCATCTCCCCCGAGTCGCCGAGGCTGCGCATGCCCACGATCCGGGCCACGCCGTCCACGTGCCCCTGGACGATGTGGCCGTCGAGCCGGCCGTCGGCACGGAGGGGACGCTCGAGGTTCACGAGCTGCCCGGGCCGCAGCCGGTCGCGGAAGGCGGTGCGCTCCAGCGTCTCGGGCGTGAGCTCGCATGTGAACGAGCCGGGCTCGATCCGCGTCACGGTCAGGCAGCAGCCGTTGACGGCGACGGAGGCGCCGGGCGCCAGGGTGGACAGGATGCGCGGCGCGGCGATCCAGACCTCGAGCAGGCCGTCCCGCACGTCCGCGGCGCGCACGGTGCCGATCTCCTCGACCATGCCGGTGAACATCAGCGCCTGTTCACAGGGTACCAGAGCTCGAAGAGGGAGGGCCGGGCCCGCGAGCGCACGGCCAGGGCCGCGGCCAGGCGCGGGGCGCCGCGCCCGCCGAAGACCGGAACCGCGTCGCGGCCGCCCAGCAGGAGCGGGGCCCGGTAGAGCGCCGCCGCGTCCACGAGACGGGCGGCCAGGAACGCGCCCAGCAGCTCCGAGCCGCCCTCGACCATGAGGCTGCGCATCCCGCGGCGCCACAGCTCGCGCAGGGCCCACCGCAGCGATACCCGGCCCGCAGCGGAAGGCTGCTGGATGACGGTCACGCCGAGCTGCTCCAGCCGTCTCCTCTTGCGGGCGTTGCCCCGCGCGGCCAGGACCCATACGGGCCACCGGCGCGTGGAGCGGACGAGCCGGCTCCCGGGCGGTATCCGCAGGCGCGAGTCGAAGACGACGCGCGGGAACGGCCGGCGCACCCGCGGCGTCGGCAGCAGCGTCGGGTCGTCCGCCAGGACGGTGCCGATGCCCACCGCCACGCCGTCGTGCAGCCGGCGCAGGCGCCGCGCGTCGCGGCGCTGCGACGGGCTCGTGATCCACTTCGACTCCCGGCGGGCGGTGGCCAGCCGCCCGTCGAGGGTGAGGGCCGCCTTCAACGTGAGGTAGGGCCTGCGCGCGCGCGCCGCCACCAGGAAGCGCTCGTTGAGGGCGAAGGCCTCGGCCTGTAGGACCCCCACCGTCACGTCGATCCCCGCGCGGCGCAGGAGCGCGATCCCACGCCCGTTCACCCGCGCGTCCGGGTCGCGCAGCGCCGCCACCACGCGGCGGACGCCTGCCTCTGCCACGAGCGGCGCGCAGGGCGGCGTCCTGCCGTGGTGGACGCAAGGCTCGAGGTTGACGTACAGGGTCGCGCCGCGTGCCCGGGATCCCGCGCGCGCCAGCGCTGCGACCTCGGCATGCGGGCCGCCCGCGCGCCGGTGGTACGCCTCGCCCACGACCTTGCCCGACCGGACGACGACGCAGCCCACGACCGGGTTGGGGTTCGTCTCGCCCAGACCTCGCGCCGCCAGCGAGAGACACCGTCTCATCCAACGTTCGTCTTCTTTGAGCCGGGGGGCGCTGCGCCGCGCCCCCCGGACCCCCCGCTCGCTACGCGGGGATGAACCCCGCTTCGGACCTTTGTGAGCAGGGGGGTGCTGCGTCGCACCCCCCTGAACCCCCCGCTCGCTACGCGGGGATGAACCCCGCTTCGGACCTTTGTGAGCAGGGGGGTGCTGCGTCGCACCCCCCTGAACCCCCCGCTCGCTACGCGGGGATGAACCCCGCTTCGCTCGCCGTTCTGGTTTCGGCATCAGCTACCGATGAGGCCTTCGGCGAAGGCCGCCGCATCGAAGGGCACGAGGTCCTCGGCGGACTCGCCCACCCCGACGTAACGGATCGGGACGCCCAGCTCGCGGACCACCGCCACCGCGATCCCGCCCTTCGCGGTCCCGTCGAGCTTGGTGAGGATGAGCCCCGTGACTCCCGCCGCGCGCGCGAACTCCCGGCCCTGGGCCAGGCCGTTCGAGCCCACGGTAGCGTCCAGGACCAGCAGGGTCTCGTGGGGCGCGCCGGGCACCTCGCGCCCCGCGACGCGGGCCATCTTCGCCAGCTCCGCCATGAGGTTCCCTTTGGTGTGGAGACGGCCGGCGGTGTCCACCAGCACGGCGTCGTACTCGCGGCTCCGCGCCGCGCGCAGGGCGTCGGTCAGGACCGCGGCGGGGTCGGCGCCCTCCGCCCCGCGGTGGAACGGGCTGCCGGACCGCTCCGCCCAGATGGCGAGCTGCTCGGCGGCGGCGGCGCGGAAGGTGTCCGCGGCGCAGAGCAGGGCCGTCCGGCCCTCGGCCTTCCATCCGGCGGCGAGCTTGCCGATGGTCGTGGTCTTTCCCACGCCGTTCACGCCCACCACGAACACGACCCAGGGCCGGCTGGAGAACGGCTGGACGCCCAGGGGGCGGTCCACCGCCTTCTCGACCTCCTCGCGGAGCAACGCCCGCATGGCGGGCAGCCCTCCCCTGGCGATCTCGGCGCTGCGCTCGCGCAGGACCTCGATGGCCTCCTGCACCGCCGGCATGCCCAGGTCCGCGGCGATCAGCGCCTCCTCGACGGCCTCCAGGTCCGCGGCCTCCAGCAGCCGCCGGCCCCTCACCACGTCCTCGACGGGGGTCTGGAGGACGCGGGCCAGGTCCTGGCCGGGGCCCTCCAGGCCGCGTACCAGGTCCTCCACCGGCGTGTTGAGGACCTGCCGGGTGCGCTGCAGGCCGTCGCGGAAGCGATCGAGGAAGGAGGGCGTGCCCTTCAAATAGCCTCGTTCATCCGGTCCTGCGCGGTGGCGGAGCGGTGGACCCCGATCGCCACGTCCGCGCCCGGCCCCAGGGTCACCACCACGTAGTAGCCGTCGCGAAGCGGCCGCACGATGAGGGTCTCCGCTTCGTACCGGGTCACGACGTACTGGAGGTCCCCCGACCGCAACGGGCGGAGGGCCCGGCGGGCAGCAGCCAGCAGGATGCCCTGGTAGATGCCGATCAGCCGGTGGCGCTCGTCCGACGCGCCCGCCAGCGCCACCACCTCGCCCGTGGGGTCGAGCAGCAGCGCGCCGGTGGCGCCGTCCGTCGTTCGGACCAGCCGGTCGAGGATGGACTGATAGGGCAGACGCTACCGCGCGGGCAAGCCCTTGAGCAGCTCCAGGGCGCGCTTCCCCGCGGCTCCCGCGGGATCCTTGCTCGAGGCCTCCTCCAGCCGCGCCCGCGCGTCGGCAAGCCGGCCGGCCCGCTGGTAGGCCTCGCCCAGCGCGACGAGCAGGGGCGGATAGCCCGGGAGCTCCTTTACTCCGGCCTCCAGGGCGAGCAAGGCCTCGTCCTGGCGCCCGGTGGCCAGGAGCGTGTCGGCCAGGCCCAGATAGGGATCGGCATAGGACTTGTTGCGCTTGATGGCCGTCCGGAACCAGTTGATGGCCTCGTCGTAGTTGCGGTCCTCGAAGCTCACCTGGCCCAGGTTGCGCGCGGACACCTCCGGCGTGGGGTTGGTGGCGTCGTTGAAGGCGGTGAGCAGCTCGCGCTTGCCCTCGTCGCGCTTGCCCATCTTCAGCAGGGCGGTCCCCAGATCGTTGTGGATGTCCACGTAGAGCGGGTTCAGCTCGAGGCCCTTGCGCGCCGCCGCCACCGCTTCCTTCAGGTTGTCCTGGCGACAGCCCTCGTCGCCGGGCGCGCAGAGATCGGCCATCTGTGAGTAGGCGACGCTCAGGCCCTTGTAGTAAAGGGCGTTCTTGGGGTCGACCCTGACGGCCCTCTTGAACTCCTCGAGGGCCACGGCGGGCCGGCCGTCCTTCAGGTGGGCCAGGCCGGCGTTGAACATGCCGTCGGCGTCGGGCTTGGCCTGGGCGGCGGCATGGCGCGCGCCGGACAGGGCCAGGGCGAGGACGGCGATACGGAAGAGGACGGGGTTTCTGTGCATCGGTCTCCTTGCTTGACGGGTGATGCCGTCGCCGCCGCGGCTCAACGCGCCACCGCGGCCCCGGGCTGGCGGGCGGCCACCGCGGCCCGGCGCGCCCGGGCCGTGGTCAGCTCTCCGGCGGCGCTGGCGCGCTCGATCGCGTCCACGCACATCGCGTCGAACTTCTTGCCGGCCAGGAAGCGCAGCCGCACGAGGGCCGCCTCGAAGGTCATGGCCTTGGAATAGGGCCGGTCCGTGGTCATGGCGTCGAAGGCGTCCGCCACGGCCACGATGCGGCCGAGCAGCGGGATCTGCTCCCCCTTCAGGCCGTCGGGGTAGCCGCTGCCGTCCCAGTTCTCGTGGTGCATGAGCCCGTCACCCGCCATGGCCTTCAAGGCGGGCACGGCCTCCAGGATGTGCTCGCCCTTGCGCGGGTGCTGCTTCATGATC
Source organism: Acidobacteriota bacterium (assembly GCA_036741815.1). Classification (GTDB taxonomy): domain Bacteria; phylum Acidobacteriota; class Vicinamibacteria; order Fen-336; family Fen-336; genus DAINRN01. The sequence continues at coordinate 4,189 of DAINRN010000106.1, read as the reverse complement.
TCGTACTCGTCCTCGGTGAGGGCGGCGGGCTTGCGCAGGATCTTGTCCTCGATGCCGATCTTCCCGACGTCGTGGATGATGCCGGAGAGGTGGACCTTCTCCACCTCCTCCTCCGACATCCCCATGTGGCGGGCCATGGCCATCGAGTAATAGGCCACGCGCTCGGAATGGCCGCGCGTGTAGACGTCCTTCTCGTCGATGGCGTTGGCCAGCATGCGGATGGACCCGAGGAACAGCTCCTTGTTGGCCTGGGCCTGGCGGCGGACCTCCTCGATGGCCTTCTGGATCTCCTCGCCCATGAAGTTGAAGGCGTCGGAGAGGACCCCGACCTCGTTGTTGCTCTGCACCGCCACGCGGGTGGCGTAATCGCCCCCGGCCAGGCGCCGGGCGCCTTCGGCCAGATGCTGGATGGGCCGGCTGATCTGCCGGGCGAAAAGCGTCCCCAGCACGGCGGCCACGATGGTCACCACCGCCACCAGCGCGAACGACCAGCGCGCCATCTGCAGCGCGCTGTAGTAGGCCTTGGACTCGTCCACCTGGACGATGACGCCCCAGCCGGAGTCGTCGGGCACCCGGGTGTAGGTGCCGAGCATCTTCGTGGCGCCGCCCGGGGCGGGGATGGCGAAGGGGACGGTGGCGCCGATCCCCTTCGAGTCGAGGAAGCCGCGCACGATCTCGACGTTC
>DAINRN010000106.1:0-3495 GCA_036741815.1 Acidobacteriota bacterium | reverse complement strand
ACCGCGGTGTAGGTGCCGAGCATCTTCACCGGGCCGTCCTTGGTGTCGATGGTGAACGGCTCCGTCGAGGAGGCGCGGCCCTTCGACTCCATGAACTTCCGCACGATCTCCACCGACGAGAGGTCGAGGTCCTCCTCGAACTTCTTCTTGTCCGAGTGGGCCACCAGGCGGCCGCGGCCGTCCACGACGTAGACGTCCACGATCCCGCCCTGCCCCATCTCCTCCGTCATCTTCCAGAGGGGACCGAGGTTGGCCACGGCCAGCACCACGCCCTGGACGCCGCCCTCGGGCGGGTTGACGGGCTCGGCCAGGACCATGACCGGCTCCTGCACGGACGAGGAGACCACGGGGTGGCTGACCATGGACTTGCCCTGCAGCGCGCGCAGGACGCCCTCCTGCAGCAGCCGCTCGATGGCGGGCTCGGGGAACTGCACGCCCGAGCGCGTCCCGCTCACCACCTTCCCCTCCGCCGAGCCCGCGGTGTCCACGATGCTGACGGAGTAGAGAGGGCTGTTGCCCCCCATGTACCGCTCCAGGGTCTTGGTGTCGCGGATGCGGGCCACGCGGGCCGCGAACTGCCCCGCCGGGGTGTCCACCTCCAGCGTGCGCGCGATGGCGGTGATCTGCGAGCGCAGGCTGGAGACGTAGACCGCGACCTGCTGGGAGAGGCTGCGCGCCTTGTCGAGCTGGCTCGTCTTCTGGTCGAGCTCCAGGATCTCGCGGCTGCGCGAGACGAGCTTGTAGGAGGTCCACAGCAGCGGGACCACGCCCACCGCGAACAGCAGGGCGAGCAGCGAGACCAGGATGCGCCCGCGGGGGCCCCGCTTGGCGCGACCCCCGGGCATCCCGTCAGGCCTCCCGGGAGGCCCGCCCCGGAGGCGTGGAGGCTCCCACGTGGGCGGTGATGGCGGCCTGGACCTCGTAGACCGCGACCTCCTTTTCCTTGCCCTTCAGGGTGGCCTTCCCCAGGCTCTGGATCTGGAAGTGGTTCTTCACCGCCGCGTACGTGTTCTCGCCGATGACGATGGTCCCCGGCTTGGCCACGGAGCTCTCCAGGCGGCTGGCCGTGTTCACGGTGTCGCCCAGGACCGTGTACTCCTTCTTGTTGATGGAGCCGATCTCCCCCGCCACCGCCTTGCCGCTGTTGATCCCGATGCGCATACGGATGGTGGGGCCCTCCTTGCGCTCGGCGTTGAACTCGTCCAGGCGCTCCCTCATCTCCAGGGCGGCGCGGATGGAGCGCTCGGCGTGGTCGGGCATGTCGAGGGGGGCGCCGAAGACGGCCATGATCGCGTCCCCGATGTACTTGTCGAGCGTCCCCTCGAACTTGAAGATCACGTCCGTCATGCGCGAGAGGTAGTCGCTCAGGAGCAGGGCCACCGCGGCCGGGCTCATCTTCTCCGACATGGACGTGAAGCCCACGATATCCGCGAAGAGCACCGAGACCTCTCGCACCTCGGGCACGCCCAGGGTCGCGCTCTGGGAGTCGGAGGCGGCCAGGATGCGGTTCGTCACCTGGGGCGACAGAAACCGGCCCAGCCGCTCCCTCTTCTTCTCCTCGGCCACGATCTTCTGGTTGAGCCGCGCCCGCTCCACCGCCACCGCCGCGTAGTTGGCCAGCGCGGTCAGCAGGTCGAGGTCGTTCAGGGTGAAGCAGTTCGTGAGCATGGGCGAGTCCACGTGGATGATCCCGATGACCTGGTCCTTGTTCCACAGGGGCGCGCACATCGCGCTGCGGATGCCGTGGAAGCGGATGGAGTCGCCCGCCCCGAAGCGCGGGTCCACGAGCGCGTCGGAGGTCAGGATCGAGACGCGGTCCTTCACCACGCGGTCCGCGATGGTCTTGGAGATGCTGATCTTGGCCTGGTCCGCGCCGGCGCCGCTCGGGGAGCGGTGCTTGATGACCATGGGCACGAGCTTCGCCCCGGCCTCCTCCTGGAGCATGAGGAACCCGCGGTCCGCGGGCACGTGATCGAAGACGATGTCCATGACCTGGTGGAGCACCTCCTCCACCGGGCGCACTGCGATGAGGGTCTCCGCCACCTTGGTCAGCACCTTGAGAATCCGGTTCGACTTCTCGATCTCCTGGACGTCGGCGGGAGCTTTCTTGACGTCGGTTACCGCCCCGGCGCCGGAGATCTCGCTGGAGGACAGCAGCTTCGACAGCTCGCCCACGCTGCGGATGATGGTTCCGGCCTCTTCGGAGAGGGGCTTGGCCTCGTCGAGCACGACCTTGCCTTCCAGGCTCTTGCTGAAGGTGAGCTGGAACTTGCCGAGGAGGATCCGGTCCCCGTCCTTGAGCGGGGCCTCCACGACGGGCACGCCGTTGACCGTCGTCCCGTTCTTGGACTTCAGGTCGAGGATGCGGGCCCCGTCCTCGTCCACCACGATCTTGGCGTGCTGCCTGGAGATCCCGAAGTCCTTCAGGATCACCTGGCACTCCGGGGAGCGCCCGATCACCACCTCGCCGATGCTGAAGGTGTAGTTCTGGGGGCTGTCTCCGTCCTGATACATCAGGCGATACATAGGGATCCCCGGGGACGGCACGGCCCGCCCCGAAGGGACAATTGTCTACTCCCTTTTGAGGCTCCGCAACATCAATTCCTCCACCGCGTCGCGGGGAGACTTGGCGTGGTACATCACGGCGTCCATCTGCCGCGCGATGGGCATCTCGATCCCCGTGCGGGCGGCGAGCGCGCACGCGGCGAGGGTGGTGCGCACGCCCTCCGCCACCATGTTCGTGCCGGCGGTGGCCTCGGCCAGCGTCCGCCCGGCGCCGAGGGCCTGCCCCACGCGCCGGTTCCGTGACAGGGCGCCCGTGCACGTGAGGACCAGGTCGCCGAGGCCGGCCAGGCCGGAGAGCGTGTCCGCGCGGCCGCCCAGGGCCACCGCCAGCCGGGTCATCTCGGCCAGGCCCCGCGTGATGAGCGCCGCCACCGTGTTGTGGCCGTAGCCGAGCCCGTCGATGATCCCCGCGGCGATCGCGATCACGTTCTTCAGGGCGCCGGCCACCTCGACGCCCACCACATCGTCACTGGAGTAGGCGCGGAACGTCCGGCTGGAAAGGGCGCGCTGCACCGCTTCCGCGACCGCCAGGTCGGGGGCGGCCACCACCACCGTCGTCGGCTGGCCCTGCGCGACCTCCAGGGCGAAGGATGGCCCCGAGACGACCGCCAGGGGGTGGCCGGGCGCCTCGGCGGCGGCGACCTCCGTCATGCGGCTCAGGGTCCCCGTCTCGATCCCCTTGGTGGCGGACACGAGCACGGCCCCGGGCGGGGCGACGCCGCGGAGCTGGCGGTAGATCGACCGGCAGAACTCCGAGGGGATCACCACGAAGGCGGCCTCGGCCCCACCGGTGGCGGCGGCGAGGTCGGTGGTGGCCTCCAGGCCCGCGGGTAGCGCCACGCCCGGCAGATAGGCCGCGTTCTCGCGGCGCTCGTTGATCGCCCGCGCGAGGGCGGCCTCGCGCAGCCAGAGCCGGACGCCGTGGCCGGA
>DAINRN010000105.1:0-9481 GCA_036741815.1 Acidobacteriota bacterium | reverse complement strand
CCAGCTGGTGGTGGGCCCGTACCTTCTCGAAAAGAAGGACCAGCCGCCGTTGCGCGAGGACGTAGACTGGCGCAGCCTGTACGAACTGGACTGAGGTTCCAACCCATGGCATTCGAGGAATCCCGCGAGAAGCTCGGCATCGTCACCGAGCTCTGGGCCTTCATGAAGGTGCGCAAGGCCTGGTGGCTGGGCCCCATCGTGGTGATGCTGGCGCTGCTGGGCCTGCTGGTGGTGTTCACGCAGGGCTCGGCGGTCGCCCCGTTCATCTACACGCTCTTCTAGGGGCCCGCCTCAGCCTCCGGCCGGGGTCACTCCTTCGCCTTGGCGGCGGTCCGCTTCCGGCCCGAGCGCGCCTGTGGCTCCGTGAACGGGGCGAACTCCGAGAACATCTGCGCCGCCTCCGGCACCTGGGCCACGGGGACGTAATCGCAGACCTTGCCGTACTCCTCCCACATCCGGAGGACCGCCGGGTGGGCGTGGGCCGCCTGGATGGCCTCCGCCGAGGCCCACTCGAAGACCTCGACCAGGGTGCCGTCCCTGGCCTCCATGAGGATGGGGGCCCGGTCCGTGACCAGGCCGATCCTGCGCAGGGTGGGGACGTGATCCACGATCAGCGCCCGCAGGGCCTTCTCCTTCCCGGCCTTCGGCTTGTAACAGGCGATGACGATCCTGCCCATGGGCTGCGTCACGCCTGGCCCTGCTCGCGCGCCTGGCGGGCGTCGTAGCTCTCGCCGTAGATGGACGGGACCCTGGCCCCCATCGGCCGGAGGTACATCGAGAGCTGCCCGCGGTGGTGGATGGTGTGGTTCAGGGCGATGGTCACGTAGACGACGGCCGGGAACTGGAACATGCCGCGGAAGTCGATCGTCTGGACCAGCTGGTCCCCCGACAGCGACTTCAGGCGCTCGAGGTTCCGCTCCGTCCGCTCGTCGTGCCAGCGGTTGACGTCCACTCCCGTTCGGAGCTCCGCCGGCCGATCCCGCGGCGTGAGGTCGAACTTGCCTTCCGCCACGGCCTCCAGGAACCGGTTCTCCGCGGCGACGATGTGCCAGGCCAGGTCGATAGCGCTGCGCGTGACGGGATCGGGACGATAGTCGCCCTTGTCCGGGGGGATGGCGGCGATCACGCTCTTGGTGACGGGGTGCTCCGCCTTGAGCGCGGGCAGGCCGACGGTCTTGAGGACGAGGATTGCTTGATCGGGGGTCAGCGGCATGGATTCACCATGGACTGGTCATGATCGGGTCGGGCAACGAAACGGAAGGAACGGACCACGGCGTCCCGCTTCCTATCATGACAGGGAGCGGGACGGCGTGTGAGCTAGAATCGTACCTGCACTTCCCCCACCAGGGAGCGGCGCAGGACGTCGCCGAAGTTGTGCTGCTGGATGCTGTCGTTGGTGATGTTCGTGCCCTTGATGGAGGTGACGATCTTGCCCTCGTTCCACTTCACGCCGAAGCTGGCGTTGAGCATGGTGTAGGAGTCGGTGTACCCCGCGAAGGTACGGTCCAGCACATCCACCCAGAACGCCTTGTCCGAGTAGTTCAGGGTCAGGCTGCCCAGGAAGCGCCGGTCGTTGAAGTTCACGCCGGCGTTGAAGCGGTTCTCGGCGGGAATGCCGACCTCGCTCGTTGGGTAGGGGATCTGGTCGGCGTCGGCGTCCAGTATCTCCGGCGTGTCCTGCCACGAGTAATTGGCGAAGGCCGTCCAGTGGGTGTTGAAGGCGTGGTCGATCGAGGCCTCGAGGCCCCGCTGGCGCGTCGGCCCCAGGTTCAGATAGTGGCCGCCCACCTTGGGGAACGTGATGGGGCCGCCGAACTGCGGCGGCACCGCGGCCAGGAAGGCGGTGAGCTCCGGGGAGACGCCCGGCGGCGGGTCGGCGGGCGTGTAGATCTCGTATCCAGGGAGCGTAGGGTTGTCCACCAGGCTCACGAAGTTGATGTTGTCGTCCTGTTGGTTCTGATACACCGCGAGGCCTACCGTGGTCTTCCCGTTGAAGGTGCCGGTGTAGGCGACCTCGTACGCGGTGACCGACTCCTCCTTCAGGTCCACGTTGCCCAGGTTCTGGACGATCAGGGGGAACGGCTGGGCGACCTCGGGCAGCAGGGAGGGGGCGAGGGCGGCCACCAGGGGCGTCAGTGGCCGCAGGTCGATGATCCGCCCGATGATCGACTGGTCCAGGAAGTTGTTGATGACGGACGGGGACCGGAAGGCGCGGTTGTACGAGACGCGGAACGAGTGCGCCGGCGTGGGCTTGAACATGGCCGAGAGCCGAGGCGAAAACACCGGATCCTCGATGTTGCCGAACTTGTCCACGCGCCCGCCCAGGGCGAAGCGGAACTTGTCGAAGAAGATCTCGTCCTGGAAGTAGGCGCCGAACTCGCTGCGGTCCTCGCTGTTCGGCGTCAAGGTGATGTCGAAGTCATTGTGCCGCGCGTTGCCGCCGTAGCTCAGGATGTGGTTGCCCCCCACGACGGTGGAGTGGCCGACCTCGAAATCGTAGGTGTTGGTCTTGAAGTCGAGCCGCACGGGCCGGCCGCTGGGGTCGGGCAGGAGCAGGCTGGCCGCCTTGGCGTCCACCCGGTTCATGAACCCTGCAACCTTCAGCGCCCCCTTGGTGTAGGCGATCCGTCCGTAGGCCATGTAGGAGTCGCTCTCGATGCCGAAGGGGCCGATCCCCGTGTGGACGATGCCCTCGGTGCCAGCCCAGCCCGCGCTATAGCTGAGCCGTCCGCCGTTGGACAGCTCCTGATCCACTCGCGCGTCCACCTTCGGCTGGTTGGTGTCGGTGTTCTTGAAGACCTGCTCCGCCCCGAACGCCACGGGGTCCCGGTCTGCCGGGTAGACCGCGCAGCCGGTCAGGATCGTGGGGTCCAACGGGTGCCCGACCTGCGTGCACTCCTGGTCCAGGGGGATCCCGCCCGTGATGAGCGGGCTGCCGGGAACGAAGCCCACGGGCCGCGCGAAGGGCTTCGAGTGGTAGAAGCCGGCGGCGAGGCGATACGACCACCGGTCGTTGGGCGCACCCGCCCAGCTTCCGCTGATCCCGTAGCTCGTCCCGGAGTCCTCGCCCGCGGTCGAGCCCGCGTCCCGGTCGAAGAACCCGCCGTTCAGGGTGACGTTGCCGCCCGGGGCCTCCCGTGGCGACTTGGTGATGATGTTGACCACGCCGGTGAGGGCGTTGGCTCCCCACACCGCGGAGGCCGGCCCGCGCACCACCTCGATCTGCTTGATCTCGCTGGCCACGGTGGGGACGAAGTCCCAGAGCACGAGGCCGAAGAAGTCCAGGTAGATGGAGCGCCCGTCGAGCAGCGTGAGCTGGGACGAGGTCAATGTCGAGGTGGCCTGGCGGGCCGTGATGTTGATGTCGCGCGACGACATCTGGATCACGTTCACCCCGGGGACGGAGCGCAGGAGGTCGCCGTAGTTCTGGGCGGGCGAGGCGGCGATGGTGTCGGCGGTGATCACGCTCATGGTGACGGGGGAGTTGATCAGGGAGGACTCGATCTTGGAAGCGCTGACCACCACCTCTTCCCCGCGCAGGGCGATCTTCATGGTCATGGCCGGGAGGTCCGCGGCGGTCTCCCCCACGACCACGTCGTTCCGGTTGATCGTGCCGAAGCCGGGCTGCGCCGCCGTCAGCGTGTAGGTGCCCGGCGTCACGCCGGCGAAGCTGAACCGGCCGTCACCGCCCGTGACCTGCTGCTTGGCCCCGCCCGGGCCGTTGATGGTCACGGTGACGCCCGGCAGGGCGGCCCCGGACTCGTCCACCAGGGACCCGGTAAGGCTCGCGCCCGACGGCTGGGCCACGAGCGGGAGCGCGGCCAGGACCAGCAGCACGGCCGACGCCAGGATCAGCCGACACCGACTCATGCGGAGCCTCCTTGGAAAATGGGTACCGCGTCTATACCACACCCGGGAGGCCGGTGCCATAAGGACGGCGCGCGGGTCAGGCCGGCGCGGGCGCCTCGTCCCGCAGCGCGCGCAGCAGCTTCTCGTGGATGCCGCCGAAGCCGCCGTTCGACAGGATGACCACCTGGTCGCCTTCGCGGAGATCGGCCTCTAGCCTGCGCACGATCTCGTCCACCGAGGCCACGAAGCGCGCGTCCTTGCCCAGCTCCGCGATCGCGCCCACCAGCTCGGCCTCGGAGAGCCTCTGCCCCTCGGGGACCTTGGCGGGCAGGTAGGCGGCGGCCACGATCACGCGGTCCGCGTCCTGGAAGGCGCGCGCAAAGTCCTCCTGGAAGACGCGCGTGCGGGAGGTGTAGGACCGCGGCTCGAACACGGCCACCAGCCGGCCCGGCCGCGCCTGCGCGGCGAGCGAGACGCGCAGCGCGCGGAGCGTCTCGCGCACGGCCGTGGGATGGTGCGCGAAGTCGTCGTATATGACGACGCCGCGGGCCCGGCCGCGGACCTCGAGCCGGCGCTTGACGCCGCGGAAGGCGGCCAGGGGCTCCCGCGCCCCCTCCGGTTCCACGCCCACGGCGGCGGCGGCGGCCAGGGCGGCCAGGGCGTTGCGCACGTTGTGCTCGCCGGGGAGGGGCAGGTCGAACCGGCCATCCCCATCCGTGAAGGACGCGGCGTCCTCGAGACCGCAGCAGGCGGAACCGCCAGCCCTTCTCCGCGGGCTCGACGTCGACGGCGCGCCAGTCAGCGCCCGCGGAGAGGCCGAAGGTCTCCACAGGGCAGTGCGCGCGGGGCAGGATCTCGCGCAAGGCCGGCGTCTCCAGGCCCGCCACCACCAGCCCGCGGCGCGGGACGAGGTTCAGCAGGTGGCCGAAGGCCCGCTGCACCGAGGCCAAATCGGGATAGATGTCGGCGTGGTCGTACTCCACGTTGCCGATCACCGCCACGTCCGGCATGTAGTGGATGAACTTCGGCCGCTTGTCGAAGAACGCGCAGTCGTACTCGTCCCCCTCCAGCACGATGTGCGGTCCGCCGCCCAGGCGGTAGCTGCGCTCGAAGTCCACGGGCACCCCGCCGATCAGGAATGACGGGTCCTTGCCCGCGCGGTGCAGGAGGAAGGCGAGCAGGCTGGTGGTGGTGGTCTTCCCGTGCGTCCCCGCCACCACCAGCGACGTCCGGCCGCGGATGAACTCCTCGGCGAGCAGGGCGGGCAGGCTCGTCATCCGCTGCTTGCGGTCCAGCACGGCCTCCACCTCGGGGTTGCCGCGCGAGAGCGCGTTGCCGATGACCACCAGGTCGGCGTCCAGGGGCACGTTGGCCTCGGCGTAGGGGGACCGCACCTCGATCCCCAGCGCCTCGAGCTGGGTGGACATGGGCGGATAGACGTCCTGGTCCGACCCCGTCACCTCGTGCCCGCGCTCGCGCAGCAGCCCCGCGAGCGAGGCCATGGCCGTGCCCGCGATGCCCGAGAGGTGGACCTTCACTCGACGGCCGCGTCCAGCAGCTCGAAGCGGGCCTCGTCGCCGCAGGTCAGGCGGGCCCGCACGCCGAGCGGCAGCGTGACGAAGGGGTGGGTGGTGTGGCCGCTGGAGAGGCCCAGGGCGATCGGCACCTCGAGGCCGGCCAGGGCCTCGAGGATCACGTCCTCCAGCGAATAGTCGGCGTCCAGGGCGGGCGAGCAGCCCTTCATGTCCCCGAACACCATCCCCACGACACCTTCGAGCGCGCCCGACTGGCGGAGCTGCATGAGCAGCCGGTCGATCCGATAGGGCTTCTCGTCCACGTCCTCCAGGAAGAGGATCGTCGGCTCTCCGGCGGTCCCGAGCGCCCAGGGCGTGCCCGCCGCCGCGGCCAGGAGGGACAGGCACCCACCGCGCAGCACGCCTTCGGCCGTTCCCGGGCGCAGGGAGACGAGGTCGTCGGGCTCCGACACGTAGCGCGCGCCCTGGCCCGTCACCGCCCAGAGGAAGCTCGCGCGGTCGTAGGTGCCGTTGGCCAGCTCCCGGGCCGCCATCGGGCCGTGGAACGTGACCAGCCCCTGGCGGTTCAAATAGAGGTGGAGGAGCGTCACGTCGCTGTAGCCGACGAAGACCTTCGGGTGGGCGCGCAGCAGGCTGGCGTCGAGGCGGGGCAGGAGCCAGCCCGCCCCGGCGCCGCCGCGCGCGCACACGACGCCCGCCACCGCGTCGTCCGCGAACAGCGCGTGCAGGTCGGCCACCCGCCGGTCCAGGGTGCCCGCGGCGAAGCGCGACCGGTCCAGGACGGCGGGCGACGTCCGCACCTCGAAGCCGAGCTCCCGCAGGGCGGCGACGCCTTTCTCCAGGCGGCCGGGGTCCACGGCCCCGCCGGGCGCGCAGACGCCCAGCAGGTCGCCGGGCCGCAAGGCCCTCGGCCGGATCCAGGTCAGGACAGGCCCTTCACGCGTTCATCCCCGCGCGGTCCATGATCTCGCGGGAGAAGTCGGCACGCCCCGAGGACCCCGCCGCCGCCCGCGCCGCCCTCGGATCCGGGGGCCGGTAGGGCATGAGGTACTTCTCCTTCAACCGGCGGATGCGCGCGCAGGCGTCGTCCATCGCGCTCCACGACAGGCTCTCCGCCTCGAGCGCGCGGATCACGCTCTCCATGGCCTCGACCTGGGCCTCGGCGGTCGCGCAGACCGGCAGGATGTCGCAGCCCGCCTGGGCCGCCTTCACCGCCGCCGGCCCCACGCCCCAGTGCGCGGCCACGGCCTTCATCTCCAGGTCGTCGGACACGATCACGCCGTCGTACTTCATCTCCTTGCGCAAGAGCCCGCCCACCAGGCGCGGCGAGAGCGTGGCGGGAACCGAATCGTCGAGTTCCCTGACGAGGACGTGCGCCGTCATGATCGAGGCCACGCGGGCCTCGATGGCCGCCCGGAAGGGCGGCAGCTCCACCTCGTCGAGGCGCGGGCGCGGGTGGTCCACCGCGGGCAGGTCGAGGTGCGAGTCCACGTCGGTGTCGCCGTGGCCGGGGAAGTGCTTGGCGCACGCCGCCACGCCGCCTTCCTGCAGGCCGCGGATGACGGCCGCGCCGAGCCGGCCCACGAGGCCAGGGTCGTCGCCGAAGGACCGGTCGCCGATGACCGGGTTCTTCGGGTTGGTGTCCACGTCCACGTCCGGCGCCAGGTCCCAGCGGATCCCGCAGGCGGACAGCTCCGCGGCCAGGCCCGCGCCGACCTTGCGCGCCACCTCCTCCGAGCCCACCCTGCCGACGGCCCTCATGGGCGGCCAGATCGTCCATGGCTCCGGCAGCCGGGACACGCGGCCGCCTTCCTGGTCCACGGCTACCATCAGCGGGAGGGAGTGGCCGGCGTCCCTGGCCACGGACTGAAGCTCGCGCACGAGGTCCGCGACCTGCTCCGGGCTGTCCACGTTCCGGCCGAAGAGGATGACGTGGCCCACCGCGAAATCGCGGATCATGCGCTTCACGTCGGAGGAAGCGGTGTGGCCGTCGAACCCGACCATGAACCGCTCCCCGACCCGGCGCACCGCCTCGCGCATCCCGCCCGGCGTCAGCCGCCCAACCGCTTGCGCACGGCGTCGCTGACGCGCTTGCCGTCGGCGGGCTTTCCGGCCGCCTCGAGGGCGGCCAGGGCGGCCTTGATGGCCCGGCCCATGTCCTTGGGCGACGAGGCGCCGGTCTCGGTGATGGCCGCCTGCACCGCCGCCTCCACGTCGGCCTCGGATGCCTCCTTTGGCAGGTACTCCTTCAGGACCTGGATCTCCGCCTCCTCCTTGCGCACGAGCTCCGGCCGGCTGGCCTTGCGGAAGTGGAACACGGAGTCCTCGCGCTGCTTGACCAGGCCCTGGAGCACCTTCGCAGACTCGGCGTCGTCGAGCGGGGCCTTCTTTTCGATCTCGCGGTTCATGAGGGCCGCCTTCGCCATCCGCAGGGTCCCCGTCCGCGCGGCATCCTTCGCCTTCATGGCCGCGGTCAGATCGTCGCTGATGCGGCCGGCCAGCGTCCTTTCCTGTTCCATGTCAGGCCCAGGATATCCCACACCTGACCCGGGGCGATCCGCGCTATCCTTCCTGCCGATGAACGGGCCGGCGCCGCTGCGGCGCGCTGCCTTCCTCCTCGCCACCCTGGGCTTCGCCGTTCCCGCCGCCGGTGCGCCCGCGCTGGTGCGCCTGGCCGAAGGCTTCGCCGACGAGATCGTGCGCGCGGCGCGCGGCCGGCCCCTCGAGGTGGCCGTGCCGGAGGACCGAACCGGGCGGGGGTCGGCGGCCGCCCTCGACCTGCGCGCGCTGGTCCTCGACCGCCTCAAGGGCAGGGCGACCGTGACGGAATCGGGGCCCCGGCTGCGCGTCGTATCCGTGATCGCGCAGACCGGGACCGGACTCGTGGTCTCCGCGCGGGTAGTGGAAGAGCCGGGCGAGCGCCTGGTGGACCTCCTCTCCGTGTCGATCCCGGCCGACGAGGCGCTCCTCACGGTGAGCCCCGTCCGGGCACGGCCCGGTCCCGCCGCCATCGAAGTCGTGTCCACCGGCCGGACGCCGCCCCTCGAGGAGCCGGTGCTGGACCTGGCCTTCTTCGGCGACGAGCGGCTCGTCGTCCTTGGCCCGGAGTCGGTGGCCCTGTACGCGTGGGACGGCGCCGACCTCACGCTGCTCTCGCGCCGGCCGCTGCCGGGCCCTCTCGAAACCGTCCGCTCCCCCGGAGGCCTCCTGCGCGTCGCGGAGAGGGACGCCGCGTTCTGGGCCCTCACCAGCCGATCGCCGCGCGCGCTGCTGTTCGCGGTCGAGGACGACCGCCTGGTCGAGCGCCAGGAAGCGGACGCCCTTCCCTGGCCGGCCTGCCCCGAGGGCCTGCGCTACCGCCCGGGCACCAACCTCATCGAAGGCGCCGTCCGCGGGCTTGGCGCCGGGCCCTACCTCGGGCTCGACGATTCCGCGCTGCAGGTGGCGGTCACCGCGGACGGCATCCTCGTCGAGGGCGCGGCCACCGGTCCCGTCGTCGGTCCCCCGCTCGCCGCCTTGTGGCCGGGGGTGGTAGCCGCCGCCTCGGCACGGCCGCCCGGCGAGGACGACTCCGTCCTGATCGTCGCCACCTCCGAGGGCGCGGGCGAGGGCCCCCGCGTCCTCGATTCGCTCCGCGTGGATGGCGCGGTGCGCGCGCTCGCGGGACGCGTTCACGCCGAGTCGGCGCGCCTGGTGGCCGCCGTCGAGGACGTGGCCGACGGCCCCCACCTGCTGGTGATGGACCTGGCGCGTCCCGAGCCTTGAGGCGCCTCCTGGTGGTGGCGTCGCTCCTGGCGCTGCCGGCGGTGGCCAGGAGCGCGCTCGGGCCCCGCTACGGCGGCGACCTCGTGGTGGCCGTGCCGGACATGCCCGCGTCTCTCCGCCCCGGATCCGGCCAAGGCATTGCCTCGTCCCTGCTCGACGGCCTCGCCCACGAGACGCCGGTGGGGATCGACGCCGATGGATTGCCCGTGCCGGGCCTGGTCCAGGGTTGGACGGCGGCCGCCGAAGGGCGCTAGCTGCGCCTCGCGCTGCGCGAGACGGCGTCGTTCCACGACGGGCGGCCGGTGACCGCCGAGGACGTGCTCTCCGCTTTG
>DAINRN010000104.1:0-9487 GCA_036741815.1 Acidobacteriota bacterium | reverse complement strand
CCTCACCCGCCGCCTGCGCACGGCGTGGCGCGTAGCGCGCGCCGAAGGGCCGCGCGCGGCGCTGGACCGCGCCCGCGACCGGCTCGACGAGAGGCGCGAGCGCGAGCGCGTCGCGGCGGCGTCGCCCGGCTGGCTCGGACACGCCTCCATCGTGACCGTCCTCGGGATGCCGCCCTGGCCGAGGCTGGGCGGGGTGCCGACGCAGCTCCGCAACCGCTTCAACGTGGAATCGGAGGAGAACCCGTGCGTGACGCTCTTCCCCGACGGTAGGGACTGGCGCCTCGAGCGCCGCCACCGCGGCAGGGTTGCCGTCCTGGAGGCGGGCCCCGCGGGCTTCGCGGAGGCGGCGGCGCGGGCGATGCGCGAGGTCGGGGCCGAGGCACTCCACGTGGAGGGACTGGCCGGCCTGCCCCTCGAAGACCTGGCGCGGGTCGCGGCGCAGGGCACGAGGCTGATCCTCTCGCTCCACGACTTCTCCTCCTTCTGCCGGCGCCCGCACCTCATCGAGCGGCCCATGGAGCGCTTCTGCGCGTACTCCCAGGACCTGGACCGCTGCCACGCCTGCCTGCGCCAGGACTTCGTCGTCGACCGGCAGTTCCAGGCACGCTACCGGGAGCGGGCCGGGGCGCTGCTGCGGTCGGCCGAGGCCGTCATATTCCCCTCGAGGTTCCTGCGCGACGCCCACGTGGAGCTCGTTCCGGGCCTCGACGCCGGGCGGCTGCACATCATCGAGCCGGGCACGCCGCCGGCGGGGGCGCTGGAGACGACCGGCCGGGCGCCGCGCGCGAGCGAGGTGCGGCACGTGGCCTGGGTGGGCGCGGTCCAGATCCACAAGGGTGCGCTCGTCTTCGAGGAGGCCGTACGCCGGCTCCAGGCGGAGCGGGTCCCGGTGCGCTGGGCCGCGCTCGGCGGCGGCGACGTCTCCCTGCTCGCCCGGTTTCGCGCGCTGCCCGGCGTGGCGGTACACGGCTACTGGCGCGCGGGGACTCTGCCGGCGGTGCTCAGCGGCCTGGGCGTGGACCTGGCCCTGCTCCTCTCCATCTGGCCCGAGACCTATGGCCTGACGCTCGACGAGTCCTGGCGGGGCGGCGCCAGCGTGGTGGCCTTCGACCACGGGGCCATGGCGGAGCGCGTGAGCCGCCTCGGGGGAGGCATCCTCGTCCCGCTGGCCGAAGGCGCGGACGGCATCGCGCGCGCGGTCCGCTCGGCGCTGGCGGGGCCGCCGCCCGCCGTCCCCGCGCCCGAACGGCTGCCCGATCCGGCGCGGGCCGCCGCCGCCCACGTCGAGCTCTACCGCGAGCTGGGCCTCCTGGCCGCCGGCTCCGCTTAGAATCGGGCTGCGGGCCGGGGAGAGGAGCGGGAGCCAGGGTGGCCGAGAACATCTACGGGCGGGAGCTGACGAGCGAGGAGATCGCCGCGGGCGTCCACCGCGACCTGGTGGGCGGGCTGTGGGAAGAGGTGGGGCGCCTCCAGCTCGAGTTCCTGCAGCGCGAGGGCCTGACCCCGGAATCGACCGTCCTCGACGTCGGCTGCGGCTGTCTGCGCGCGGGCGTGCAGTTCGTCCGCTTCCTGGAGCCCGGCCGCTACTACGGCCTCGACGTGAACGCCTCGCTCGTCCGCGCGGGCCTGGAGGTGGAGCTGCCGCGGGCGGGGCTGGTCGGGCGCCTCTCCCCGGACCACCTGCTGGTGAACGGCGCGTTCGAAGGCCGGCGCTTCGGCGTGGCGTTCGACTACGCGCTCGCGCAATCCGTCTTCACCCACCTGTCCGCCCTCGCGATCGGGGGGGCCTTGCGCGAGATGGCCCTCTGCGTGCGGCCGGGCGGCCGGCTCTACGCCACCTTCTTCGAGGCCCGGGGCAGCCCGGTGCCGGAGAGCCTCGCGCAGGAGGGCGGCGTCAGCAGCTTCCGCGACCACGATCCCTACCACTATCGCTTCCGCGACCTGGCCGCCCTGTGCGCCGGCCTGCCCTGGAACCCCGTCTACCTGGGCAACTGGGGCCATCCGCGCGGCCAGCGGATGATCCGCTTCGAGCGGACGCGGGAGTAGGGGCTGGCCGCGGGGGCCGGGACCGGCAGGCGCGCGTCTCATGCCGCCCTGGCGGCGCTGGCGGCGGCGGTCGCCCTCCAGGCCGTCCTCTTCGCCCTGGACGCGCGGTCGCACCCTCGAGCGCTATGGGGCGACGAGGTCATGTACGCCGACCTCGCCCGCCGGATGGCGGCCGGCGAGGAGGCGCGGGTCGAGCCGCTGTGGCCGCCCGCCTATCCGCGGTTCCTGGCCGGGCTCCTCGTCCTGGGCGGCGGATCCTTCCTCGTGGCCCGCTGCGCCCAGGTCGCGCTCCTCGCGATCTCCGCGGTGCTGCTGCGGGACCTGGGCGAGCGCCTTACCGGGTCGGCCACGGCAGCGGGACTGGCCGCCGCGCTGCTGGTCCTCGATCCGCAGGTCGGAGGCTTCGCGCACTTCCTGTGGCCCGAGGTCCTGCACCTTTTCCTGTTCCTGTGCGCGTTGTGGATCCTGGCGACGCGCACCGACCGGCCCGCGTGGCTCGCGGTGGCCGGGGTCGTGCTCGGGCTCGCCCTGCTGACCAAGAGCCTGCTGGGCCCGTTCCTCCCCGTCCTGGTCCTGCCGCTCCTCCTGGGCTCGGGCCTCCGCGGCGCGGCTCGCGTGGCGCTCGTCGCGGCCGGCGTGGCGGCCACGATGACCCCCACGCTCATCGGGAACGCGCGGCGGGACGCGCCGCTGCTCGCCGACAGCTCGCGCTTCAACCTCTGGGTGGGGCTGAACGACCGCTCGCGCAAGGACCTGGTCGACGAGGTGGTGGGCCGCGAGTACCAGGACTATTTCCGCAGCGGCGAGACCGCCGCCGCGCGCACGGAGGTGTTGGACGCGAAGATCCGGGGGCTGGTGCGGGAGCGCGGCTGGCCCGCGCTCCTGTGGGCACAGCTCCGGCGCCAGTACTTCCGTCTCCTCGACAAGGACTCGTTCCTCACCGATCAGCTCCCGGGAGGGGCCATCGCCCGCCAGGGCTACGGCTATCGCGACACGCCACCGGCGCTGGCGGCGGCGCTCCGGGGTTGGAGCTACGCGCTCTACGCCGCGGTCCTCCTGGCCGCGGCGCTGGGCCTCGCCGCCGCCCCTCCGCGCACGTCGTGGCACAGGGTGATGCTCGCGTTCCTCGCCTATAACGCCGCCGTTTTCCTGTTCCTGCACGTGAAGTCGCGTTACCGCATCGCGTTTCTCCCCGTCCTGTACCTCCAGGCGGGGGCCTTCGCCGCCTGGTGGCCCGAACGGCGGCGACCGGGCGTGGGGCGTTCGCGCGCGGCGTGGACGGCAGCGGCGACGGCTGCCGCCGTCGCCCTCTTCCTGGCCTTCGGCGGCCCTTTGCTGGAGTGGGGCGGTTGAGCCTGAAGGGCCTCGCGGGCCGAGTCGTCGAGAGGCTGCCCGGACCGGCCCGCCGGGCGGCGCGCCGGGCGTACTACGCGCGGCTGCTGCGGGCGGCCGGCGAGCACGACCAGGTGGACCTCCCGTTCCTCAAGCGCGTCGTGCGCCGAGGAGATTGCGTGGTCGACGCCGGGGCCAGCATCGGGCTCTACACGAAGCTCCTCTCCGCGCTGGTGGGCCCTGAAGGGCTCGTCTACAGCGTGGAGCCCGTGCCCGAGACATACGACGTGCTCGTCTCGAACGTCCGGCGGCTCGGCCTCGCCAACGTGCGGCCGCTGAACCTCGCCCTCTCCGACGCGGACGGAAAGCTGGAGATGGAGGTGCCGCGCTGGTCGTACGGGGTGGAGAACCTCTACGAGGCGCGGGTCGCCGAGGCGCCCGCTCCCGGCCTCCGGCGGATCGCCGTCGAGTGCCGCAGGCTGGACGCGCTCCTGCCCGATCGACCGATCGCTTTCGTGAAGTGCGACGTCGAGGGCCACGAGCTGCGCTGCCTGGCGGGAGCGGCCGACATCCTGCGGCGGTGGCATCCAGCCTTGTTGCTCGAGGTCTGGGGCGACCCCGACGCGGAAGGGTCGCGCGCCCGGCAGGTCTTCGACGCGATGGAGGCCCAGGGCTACGCGCCCTTCTGCTTCGACGGCGCCCGCCTGGAGCCTCGCTCACGCGGCCGCACCAGCGACAACTATTGGTTCCTGACCGGGGACCATCGCAGGAGCCTCGGTGAGGGCCGCGCGCCCTGAGGATGGGGTAGAGTGGCGCCCGCAATGCCGATCTGCATCGCGGGCATGCACCGCGCCGGGACCTCGATGGTCGCGCGGCTGCTCGAGGGCTGCGGCGTGGACCTGGGCGGGGCCGCGAACTTCGCGCCGCCCGCGCCCGACAACCGTGACGGCTACTGGGAGGACCGGCGGTTCCTCGCCCTCAACGAACGCATCCTCGACCGGTTCCAGGGAGCCTGGGACCACCCGCCGGCGCTCCCGAAGGGCTGGGAGGCGTTGGCCACTGTTGAGCCGGAGCGCCGCGATGCCGCAGCGCTCGTGCAGACGCGCAGCGAGCCGTGGGGCTGGAAGGACCCGCGGAACAGCCTGACCCTCCCCTTCTGGCTGCGGCTTCTCCCCGGTCTCCGGGTCATCGTCTGCGTGCGCAACCCGCTGGAGGTGGCCGACTCCCTGCGCGCGCGGGGCTACACGTCGGAGCGCTTCGGCCTCGCGCTCTGGGAGTCGTATCACCGCGCGATCGAGGAGACGGTGGACAGCTCGTCGAGCCTGGTCACCCACTACGAGAGCTTCCTGGCCGACCCGCGAGCGGAGCTGGAGCGCGTGCTCGGCTTCCTCGCGCTCCAGCCTTCCGCGGGGCTGCGCGAGGCGGTGCTGTCCGCCGCCTCTCCCGGCGCGCGGCACCAACGCCGAACGTCCGCCGAGGTCGAGGCCTCGGGCCTGAGCGCCGAGGGCAAGCGCCTCTACGCGGCGCTGCGCGACCGCAGCGGTGCCGTCTACGCGCAGCTCCGCCAGCGGGAGCCCAGCGCCACGCCCCCGCCCGCGCCGCGCGAGGAGGCCGCGCCCCGCGGCCTCGCCGAGCAGCTGGCCGAGGTCCTGGCCGTGCTCGAGGCGCGTGAGGTGGAGCTCGCGTCCATCAAGCCGGTGCTGGTGGCCCGCACGGAGGAGGTCGACTCGGTCAAGTTCGTGCTCGCCGCCCGCGAGAGGGATGTGGCGTCGCTCCATGCGGCCCTGGACGCATCACACGCCCTCATGGCGGAGCGTGAGCGGCTGCCCGGCGCGTTGATAGGCGTGCTGAAGGCGATCAAGAGGCTGCTCGTGCCTGCCCGTTGACCGTCCGCGGGCGCGCGAAAGCCGGCCCTCACGTGCTAGACTTCCTGCTTCGACCCGGGATCGCGGTCGACGTCCGGTCCCCTCCGACCGTGACCACGGACCGCCCCTGACGGAGACCTGAAAACTTGTCCCTAGCTTCCATGGCGTCAATCCCGCGCACAGCTTTCGCTGTCCTGTCCCTTTGTCTGGCCACGGCCGCTCCCGCGCGGGCGGCCGGGACCGCCGGCGCGGCCGGCCCCCCGCGCGCCTCCGGGGCCGCCCGTCCCGCGGCGCCCGCGGCGGCGCCGGCCCCCACCTTCCGCTTCGCGCTCACCGAGGAGGGCGTCTACCGTGTGAGCTTCGAGGATCTGACGGCCGCCGGCCTGAAGGCCCCGAGCCTCAGCTCCCAGCGGCTGGGCCTCTTCAACCGCGGCGAACCCGTGCCGCTCTGGGTGGCGGATGGCGGGGACGGCCGGCTGGGCAAGGGCGACTGGGTGGAGTTCGTCGGCGAGCGGCTGCCCGGCGAGACCTCGCACTACAACGAGTACACGAACCTCAACGCGTACGTGCTGCGCACCGACGTCCTGAAGCCGCTGCGCATGCGCGCGCAGAAGGTCCGGCCCGCGGCGGGGGCCGCGAAGCCGGCCCCCCTGACCGGGCGCGTGCACCTCGAGCAGGACCTGCTCCTGCTGCGCCTCTCCGGTCGCTCCGCCAAGCGCGAAGAGCTCTGGTACTGGACGAAGATGACGCAGATCGACCCCGAGCCCTTCCGCCAGACGCTCGACCTCTCCGACCTCGACGTGGGCTCGGCCCGCCCCGTCTCCATCCGCGTGGAGCTGCGCGGCTGGTCGCAGCCGGCGGTCAAGGCCAACAAGGCGATCAAGGACCATCGCGTGGAGATCCTGGTGGCCGGCCAGGTCGTGGGCAGCGACGAGTGGGACAACACCGAGGGCGGCCGGCTGATCGAGCTTCCGCCGCTGTCCCCCGCGACCTTGAAGGCGGGGCCCGTGGAGCTCTCCATGCGGGTGCCCGCCCGTCCGTCGGAGAAGCCGAACGAAAGCCTCGTCGACGTGACCGTGATCAACTGGATCGAGGTGGAGTACCCGCGCGTGGGCCGGCTCGCGTCGGCGCAGACGCGGCTCTACGCCGATGACGCGGGCCCGCTGAGGCTGCTCGACACCAGCGGCGGGCCCCTGGCCGTCTACGGCGACGACGGCACGCGCGTGGCGGGCGCGGGCCTGCGGGAGGAGCTGGGCGCCGATCAGACCGTGGTGTGGGCCGCTCCCGGCAACGCCAAGCGTCTGGACGTGGTCCTGGCCGGGCAGCTCCTGCAGGCGCAGTCGGTGGTCCTGGACCACCCGTCCCGCCTGGCCACCAAGACCCACCGCGCGGATTACATCATGGTGGCCCACGAGCGGCTGCGCGGCGCCCTCGAGCCCCTGGCCACGTTCTACAAGAAGCGCGGGCTGGCCGTGGAGGTGGTCGACATCCAGGACGTCTACGACGAGTTCAACTACGGCATCCTGCACCCGCGCGCCCTGAAGGACTTCCTGAGCTACGCCTACCACTCGTGGCAGCGGCCGGGCCCGCGGTTCGTCCTGCTGGTGGGCGACGCGAGCTGGGACGCCAAGAACGAGAAGCACGAGGAGAAGCAGTACCCGGCGGCCGCCTTCTCCCCCAGCCACGGCACCACCTTCGCGGAGATCGACGCCGAGCACTACTCCGCGGGCACCGAGCTGAAGCATCGCAACCTCGTCCCCACCTGGAGCTACCTCACCTATGACGGGCACGCCGCGGGCGACAACTGGTTCGTGAGCGTGGACGGCGACGACGACCTGCCGGACATGGCGGTGGGCCGCTTCCCGGTGACGGAGGCCGCCGACGTGAAGGCCATCGTCGAGAAGACCATCCGCTACCAGCAGACCCCGGAGTACGGGCCGTGGCGCAGCCGGATGCTGTGGATCACCAGCGAGCAGCTCGGCTTCATCCAGATGAGCGACCAGCTGGCCGAGGCCTTCGCCAAGGAGGGCTTCGCGCCGGAGAAGGTCTATCCCCCGCCGGACGCGGCCGCCGGGACCCACGACCAGCAGAAGCTGCGCGAGGCCCTCGACCGCGGCGACCTGCTCGTGCACTTCGTCGGCCATGGGGGCCGCTACATCTGGCGGACCGGCCCCCCGGACTGGCAGAAGCACCGCGACCTGTTCAACCTCGAAGACATCGACAAGCTGGCCTATTCCGAGCGTCTGCCGGTGATCGTGAGCATGACCTGCTACTCGGCGCCCTTCGACCACCCGAGCGCCGACTCCATCGGCGAGAAGTTCCTGCGCGTCAGGGGCAAGGGCGCGGTGGCGGTCATCGCCGCCTCGTGGCGCAACGCGCCGTACCGGACCATGAGCGAGGACGTCTACCGCGAGCTGACCAGAGGAGGACAGACGTTGGGAGAAGCCATCCAGAAGGTGAAGCGCAAGAACGTGCACCGGGAGTTCCTCGAGCAGTACAACCTGCTCGGCGACCCCGCGCTCGTCCTGGCCACGCCGCGCCTGAAGATCGACGTCCAGCCCACCATCACGGCCTCGGCGGGGCCGCCGACGGTGCGCGCCCACATCGCCGCCGAGCGCTTCGCCGGCCGCGCGGTCGTGGACTGGCTCGACGCCAAGGGGCAGTTGATGGACCGGCAGGTGGTCGACGTGGCCGAGCCCGGCTTCACCGCGACCCTGCCCACCTCCCAGGGCTGGGACGCCTCGGCCGCGGCGGGAGTGCGCGTGTACGCGTGGGACGTGAAGTCGGGAGTGGACGCGTCCGGGACGGCCAGCTTCGCGCCGGCCAGCGCTTCGCTGCCGGCGGAAAAGGTGACTCCGTGACCCGGCGGTACGCGTCCGTGCTCGCCGCCGCGCTCGTCCTGGCCCTGCCCTCGCTGGGGGCGGCCCAGGCCGCACCGCCGTCGCCCGCGCCCGCGCCGGCCGCGAGCCCCGCGCCGGGGACGAGCCCGTCGCCGGGGCCGCCCGCCAACACCCTCAAGTGGTCCACGGCCAGCGAGGTCGAGAACTTCGGCTACGACATCTATCGAGCGGATGCCGAGGACGGGCCCTGGGTCCGCATCAACGCCAAGCCCATCGCCGGCGCGGGCACCCTCGACGAGCCGAGCTATTACCAGTACGTCGACACGAACATCGATTCGACCCGGATCTACTACTATTACGTCGAGAGCATCTCGCTCAAGGGCGTGCGCGAGAAGTTCACGCCCGTGATCAAGGCGCCGGCGAAGCGCTCCGCGGGCGGTCCCTCGCCCTCGCCCGCCGCCAGCCCCTCGCCGGCCCCGTCGCCCGGCACGCACTGAAGGGACGAAAGGATCAAACCATGCTCAGAGTAGCCTCCGCTATCGTTGCATCCACCGTCCTGCTCGGCGGCGTCGCCCAGGCGGCGCAGGGCGGTCACTACGCGACCAAGGCCGACGAGAAGGCGGGACGGCTCACGCCCGCCCGCCCCGCGGCGGCGCCGCGGGCCGACGCGCCGAAGGCCGGCGGCGAGAACTGCGCCTCCGCCACGGTGATCGGCTCGCTGCCCTTCGCGGACAACGACGACACCACCGGCAACGTGGACGACAACGGCACGCTGCCCGGGGGATGCAGCGACTACACGACGACGGCGGGGCCCGACCTGATCTACACGTTCACCGCCGGGCCGGGGAACAACATCGCCTTCAACGTGACGCCGAACGACACGCTCTACGACGTCGCGATCTACGTCCTGGGGACGTGCGGCAACAGCGCGAGCTGCGTGATCGGCGCCGACGCCTGCCTGGCCAACGGCCAGCCCCCGGCGCCCAACTGCACGGACGGCGACGGCGACGAGGACATCCCGGCCGTCCTCGATCGGTTCACCTCGGGGACCCACGCGCTCTACGTGGACTCGTTCTACGCGGCGGGCGTTGGTTGTCCCGCCCAGGGCGGCAACCTCTGCGGCAACGGTCCGTACACGCTGAACGTGACGGGCGCCCTGCCGGCGGAGCTGATCGGCATCCGGATCGAGTAGCCGGGCCCGTCCAACCGGTGTTCGTCGCGGTCGGCCTCTGGGCCGGGATCCTAGCGTTCGCCCTCGGCGGGCAGCCCCCGGCCACCGTTTCGCCGTCGCCCTCGCCCTCCGCGTCGCCGGCGCCGCTACTGGAGATCGCGGAGCCGGCGGCGAGCTTCGGGGAAGCCTACGCGGGCGCGGTGCTCCGCCATCGCTTCGTGCTGCGCAACGGC
>DAINRN010000103.1:0-9539 GCA_036741815.1 Acidobacteriota bacterium | reverse complement strand
GGGGCCGGAGCGCGTCCCGCTGGGCGACCCGCTCTCCGGGCCGGGGGCGGACGCGGCCCTCGTCCTCGAGACCGACCTGATGGGCGAGATCGGCCTCGTCGAGCGTGGCGGGGACCTGGACCAGACGGCCTACGCGGTGCTGTCGGACCTGGTGGCCGTGGCGGAGGCGCTTTGACCGTCTCCCCGCTGGACGCAGCGCAGCAGGCCCTCACCTACACGCGCCGGCAGCTGTTCCCGTTCCGCTTCGAGCGCTGGCTGGCCCTCGGCGTGGTGGCCTTCCTCGACCAGTGCGGGCGGACGCAGGCCGGGTTCTCCACGCGCTTCCCCATGGGCCTGCCCGAGCACGGCGGCGGCGGCGAGCACCCGTCGGCCGAGGGCATCTCCACGGCGGCGGCCTGGCTCGGCGCGCACGTCATGCTGGTCATGGCCATCGCGGCGGTGGCGCTGGTCGTGATCCTCTGCTTCACGGCCCTCGTGCTGTGGATCAACAGCCGCGGCGTGTTCATGTACCTGGACGACGTGGCCACGGGCCGGTCCGACGTCGCGCGCCCGTGGCGGGAGCACGCGGAAAAGGCCGACTCCTACTTCGCCTGGAGCTTCGGCCTGACGCTCGGGGCCCTCACCGGAGGGATCGTGTTGCTGGTGCCGGCCGCCCTGGTGATCCTCCGGATGGTGCAGGGCTCGGGCGGCTTCCACTTCAGCGCCGGGGTGGTGACGACCCTGGTCGTCCTGGGAGGCCTTTTCTTCATCTTCGTCCTGGCCTTCGCGCTGGCCACGTTGGCGCTCCGCGACTTCGTGGCCCCCATCCAGATGAAGACGGGCATGAGCTGCGGCGCCGCCATCGGGGTGTTCCTGGGCCTGCTGCGGCTGCACCCCGGCGCGTTCGCGGTCTACTTGCTGCTGAAGGTGGTCTACGCGCTGGTGCTGGCCTTCGTGGTGATGGTGGCCGCCTGCGTGACCTGCTGCTGCGCCCTGGTGCCGATCGTCACCCAGACGCTCCTGCAGCCGGCGTTCTATTTCGAGCGCGCGTGGTCGGTCTTCCTCCTGCGGCCTCTCGGCTACGACCTCGTGTGGGCGCCGCCGGGTGTAACCTCCGGAGTGAAGGAGGAGCCACCGCATGTCCCTGAGCCCCGCTGAGCGCGAAGACCGGATCGAGCGGTACGGCCGCGGCCCCGCCCGCCTGAAGGCCGCCCTCGATTGCGTGCCCGAAGAGGCCCGCAAGTGGCGCCCCGGCCCCGGCAAGTGGTCGGTCCACGAGGTCGTGTGCCACTGCGCGGACTCCGAGCTGAACGCCGCCGCGCGCGTGCGCTACCTGGTGGCGGAGAAGGACCCCGTTATCGTCGGCTACGACCAGGAGGAGTGGGCCCGCCGGTTCGACTACCACGAGCATCCCCTGGACACCGCGATGCGCACGGTGGAGGCGGTGCGCGCCAACACCCTCGCCCTGCTGCGCCGCCTGCCCGCGGACGCCTGGGGGCGCGAGGGCCGCCACACGGAGTCGGGCCGCTACGGGGTGGACGACTGGCTCGACACCTACGCCAAGCACCTCGAGGGCCACAGCGGCCAGATCGAGCGGAACCTCGAGGCCTGGAAGGCCTCCCGCGGCAGCGCTGGCGCCTGACCCTGACCTAGCGGGCCTCGAGGGGGTGCCGCCAGCGCAGGCCGGGAAAGCGGCTGAAGTCCTGGTCGGTGGTGATCCACTCACAACCCCATTCGATGGCCAGGGCCGCCAGATAGGCGTCCGGCACGAGGTTGCCCCGGGCCCCTCCGGCCCGGCATAGACGCGTGAAGATGGCCCAGTGCCGCTCTCCGGGCGCAACCAGGACGCAGTGCTCTGGGGACCGGATCTCGTCGGCGAAGGCCAGCGCCTTGGCCAGCGGGCTGGGAGACACGAAGACGCGGGGATGGGTCACGACGCGGAGGAAACCGCTCAGGACCAGGTCGGAGACGCCGTACGCCTCGTCACCGTTCACGATGCCCTCGAGCCAGCTTCGGAACGCGCCATGTCGGGCCGCGTCGGCACGATGCGCGTAGACGAGGACGTTGACGTCGATCAGCAGCAGGTCATTCCTCCATCCGGTCCAGGAGAGACGCGCTGTCGTCCAGGTCCACGCCGGGGAGCGTCCCCTTGCCGTTGACGGTCGTGAGGCGGATGCGAGGTCCCCTGGGTGAGCGCCGGCGTCGGGCCAGGGATTCGCGCAGGGCATCTTCGATGATGGCGGTCATGGTCCGCCCCGAGCCCGCGGCTTGTCTCTTGGCCTGGCGCAGGAGCTTGTCGTTCAGCCGGATGGTCGTCCTCATGCATCAAAACGTAGCGGGAAGGCATCAATATGTCAACGCTGGGCGGGCCCGTCCAGCCGCCCCGCCACGGCCCACGCCACGCGGTCGGCGTCGAGGCGCGAGGTGTTGACGGTGTGGTCCGCGGTGGCGTAGAGCGGCTCGCGCGCGGCGAGCAGGCGGCGCAGCTCCGCCATGGCCTGCGGATGGTCGGCCATGGGTCGCCGGTCGCCCTGCTGGACCACGCGGTTCCAATGGTCCTCGGGATGCGCACGCAGCCAGACCGTGGTGGCGCCGCGGCGGAGCAGGGCGTACGTCTCGGGCGAGTTGACGATGCCGCCGCCGGTGGCCAAAACCACGGGCCGGCCCTGGTCAAGGATCCGCTCGAGCGACGCGCGCTCCAGCCGCCGGTAGTAGTCCTCGCCGTGGAGGGCGAAGATCTCGGCCAGGCTCAGGCCCGCGGCCTGCTCCACGCGACGGTCCAGCTCGACGAACGGCACGCGCAGGCGTCGGGCGAGCCGGCGGCCGACGGTGGTCTTGCCCGCTCCCCGCAGCCCGAGCAGGGCCACGACGGGAGGACGATGGCGGACCGGAGCGCGGCCGCTCTTCGAGCCGGACGACGCCGCGCCGCCGAGCATCGCCGACGCCGTCGTCTCGAGCGCCCGGGCCAGGGCGGCCAGCTTGCGGACCGAGATGTTGCCCTGCCCCGACTCCACCTGGACCAGGAAGCGCGGCGAGAGCCCCGAGCGTCGGGCCAGCTCCTTGAGCGTGAGCCCCCGCTCGGCGCGCAGCGCCCGCGCCCCGCGCCCCAGGTCCTCGAGGAGATCGTCTTCCATCGCTATGCACTATACTGCGCAGGACTCGATGGAAGCAAGCACTATACTGCTTGACACCCGCCCGGGCCGCGGGTAACTTCGGGGGATGGAGCACGCATCCGCGCCCGCCGCGGCTCCCGTCCGCTTCGAGACCCACCCAAAGCGCTACATCCACTGGCGGCTGGAGATCGAGCCGCCCCTGGCTCGCCTGGTCATGGACGTGGAGGAGGAGAAGGCGCAGCGCCCGGGCTATCCGCTCAAGCTGAACAGCTACGACCTGGGCGTGGACATCGAGCTGGCCGACGCCGTCCAGCGCCTGCGCTTCGAGCACCCCGAGGTGCGGGCGGTGGTGGTGACGAGCGGCAAGGACCGGGTCTTCTGCTCCGGCGCCAACATCTACATGCTCGGATCCTCCACACACGCCTTCAAGGTCAACTTCTGCAAGTTCACGAACGAGACCCGCCTCTCCTTCGAGGACGCCTCGGCCCACTCGGGGTTGAAGTTCCTGGCCGCGGTCAACGGCGCTTGCGCGGGCGGGGGCTACGAGCTGGCCCTCGCCTGCGACTTCATCCTCCTCGTGGACGACGCGTCGTCCGCGGTGAGCCTGCCCGAGGTCCCGCTCCTGGGCGTGCTGCCGGGGACGGGCGGCCTCACGCGCGTGGTGGACAAGCGGAAGGTGCGGCGCGACCTGGCCGACGCGTTCTCCAGCCTCGGCGAAGGAGTGAAGGGGAAGCGCGCCGTGCAGTGGCGCCTCGTGGATGAGACGGTCCCGCTTTCCAAGTTCCCTGCCCGCGTGCCCGAGAAGGCGAAGGAGCTGGCCGCGGCCGCGCCGCAGCGAGAGGGACCGGGCGTCGAGCTGAAGCCGCTTGAAGGGAAGTACACGGCTGACGGTATCGAGCACCGCTACGTGACGCTGAAGGTC
Source organism: Acidobacteriota bacterium (assembly GCA_036741815.1). Classification (GTDB taxonomy): domain Bacteria; phylum Acidobacteriota; class Vicinamibacteria; order Fen-336; family Fen-336; genus DAINRN01. Next base: position 5,525 of record DAINRN010000103.1, on the reverse strand, counting down.
GACGCCGGAGCGCGCGTCGCGCACCTGACCGTGAAGGGGCCCGAGGCGGGCGAGTCCAACGACGCCGCCGGGATGCGGAAGAAGGGCAGCGACCTCTGGGCCCTGCGCGCCTTCCGCGAGCTGGACGACGCGCTGCTCGACCTGCGCTTCAACCGGCCCGAGGTCGGCGTCGTCGTCCTGCAGACTCGTGGAGACACCGCGAGCGTCCTGGCCGCGGACAAGGCCCTCCTCGACAACAAGGACGATTGGTTCGCCACCGAGGTCCTGCATCACATGAAGCGGGTGCTGAAGCGCCTCGACCTCACGGCGCGGACGTTCTACGCGGTGATCGACACGGGGTCCTGCTTCGCCGGCTCGCTCTTCGAGCTGGCCCTGGCCGCCGACCGCTCCTACATGCTCGCGGCCAACGACGGCCCGACGGTCACGCTCTCGGCCATGAACGACGGGCCGCTGCCGATGTCGAACGGCCTCTCGCGCTTCGAGACACGGTTCCTGGCGGGGAAGCCGGAGATCGCCCGCGACCAGCCGCTGGACGGGGACGGGGCGCTCGAGAAAGGCCTCGTGACTTTCTCACCCGACGAGATCGACTGGGAGGACGAGGTGCGCCTGGCCATCGAGGAGCGGGCCAGCCTCTCGCCCGATGCGCTGACGGGCATGGAGGCGAACCTGCGCTTCGCCGGCCCCGAGACGATGGAGACCAAGATCTTCGGCCGCCTGTCCGCGTGGCAGAACTGGATCTTCCAGCGGCCGAACGCGGTGGGTGAGAAGGGCGCCTTGACCCTCTACGGCAAACCCGAGCGGGCCCGCTTTACCTGGACGAGGACCTAGAACCCATGTCGAACGTCGACCAGAACTCGAAAATCCCGAACAACGTCGATCTGCACCACGACAAGCGCCTGCAGCGCGCGCTCGAGCAGTGGCAACCCAACTATCTCCAGTGGTGGATGGAGATGGGGCCCACGGACTTCCAGGCCAAGGACGTCTACCTGCGCACGGCGATCAGCGTGGACGCCGAGGGCTGGGCGCACTTCGACTGGATCAAGATGCCCGACTACCGCTGGGGCATCTTCCTCGCCGACCCCGTGGCCGACCGCAAGATCGGCTTCGGCGACAACATGGGGAAGGACGCGTGGCAGGTCGTGCCGGGCGAGCACCGGAATGTCCTGCGCCGGCTCATCGTCACCCAGGGCGACACCGAGCCCGCCAGCGTCGAGCAGCAGCGCCTGCTCGGCCACACCGCGCCCAGCCTCTACGACCTGCGGAACCTCTTCCAGGTGAACGTCGAGGAAGGCCGCCACCTCTGGGCGATGGTGTACCTGTTGCACAGCCAGTTCGGGCGCGACGGCCGCGAGGAGGCCGAGGAGCTGCTCCAGCGCCGCAGCGGCAACCCCGACAAGCCGCGCATCCTCGGCGCCTTCAACGCGCCCGTGGACAACTGGCTCGACTTCTTCATGTTCACGATGTTCACGGACCGCGACGGCAAGTACCAGCTCCTGGCCCTGGCCGAGAGCGGCTTCGACCCGCTCTCGCGCACCACGCGCTTCATGCTCACCGAGGAGGCCCACCACATGTTCGTGGGCGAGGCGGGCGTGGAGCGCATCGTCCAGCGCACCGCGGAGCTGATGAAGCAGGACAAGAACGAGGATGCGCGCGCGCAGGGCGGCATCCCGCTCGACATGGTCCAGCGCTACCTGAACCTGTGGTTCGCGCTCTCCCTCGACCTGTTCGGCGGCGAGGTCTCCAGCAACGCCGCGTCCTTCTTCGCCGACGGCCTGAAGGGCCGCTACAAGGAGGACAGCTACGAGGACCACACGGCGCTGAACCAGCACTACAAGATGACGGTCCCCAAGGAGGGCGCGCTGGTAGAGGAGGACGTCCCGCTCAGGAACGCCATGAACGAGGTGCTGCGCGACGCGTACGTGGACGACTGCCAGCGCGGCGTGGACCGCTGGAACAAGTGCCTGACCGAGGCCGGGATCCCGGCGCGCCTCCGTCTTCCCTCGAAACGGTTCTACCGCCACATCGGGATCTACGCGGACATGCCCTTCGACGCGGACGGCAAGATGCTGTCGAAGGACGAGTGGGAGCGCCGCAAGGGCGAGTGGCTCCCCACCGCCGAGGACCGCGCCTACGTGGCCACGCTCCAGAAGCCGGTCCATGAGCTCGGCAAGATCGCCAACTGGCTCGGCAAACCCGCCCGCGGCATCAAGGGCCTTCCCTTCGAGCACCAGTACGTCCGGCTGGACTAACCTCTTCGAGGTGCTCATGAGGATTGCAGGCGCCGTGGTTCTGATCCAGGCCGTGCTCTTTGGCTCACCTGTCCTTGCCGGGCCGGGAAAGGGCCCGGCCGCCCCCGTCCGGGATTTCTACGCGAAGTACGTCCAGTTGAACCCCCCGGGCCTTCCCACGGCGGCGCAGCAGAAGACGCTTTCCCCCTACCTGAGCCACCGGCTGCTGGGCCTGATGGATGCCGCTCGCGCTCATTCGGAACAGGTCGCGAAGGCCCGCCCCGACGAGAAGCCGCCGTTCGTCGACGGGTGCCTGTTCGCGAGTCTCTTCGAAGGGCCGAAGGCGTTCGAGATCGGGCGGGTGACGGCGGACGGCGAAGGCTGGAAGGTCCGGGTCCACTTTACCGGCGATCAAGGAGTCGCCTGGGACGACGACGTCCTCGTCGTCCGCGAGGACGGGCGCCAGGTGATCGACGACGTCCTGCTCTCCGGGGCCGGCGCGTTCAACCCGCCGGGACGGCTCTCCAGGATCCTGGCATCGCGCGAGTAGGGAGACAAGGCTGACGGACAAGCGGGTGGCCGCGGTGTACGCGGCCACGTTCGTCCCGGTTGCGGGGGTGGCAATCGTCGCCAGCGCCTGGGTCATGGACCTCTCCCACCGTGGTGGGCAGGGTGCGCCGGGCGGCCTGGAGGGTTGGCTGCTCAACGCGCTGCCGCCGCTGGGCGTCGGCTTCGTCGGCTACCTCGGGCTGGGGCGCTGGCTGGTGACCGCGGCTCCAGGCCGGGATCCCAGGCGCGCCCACCTGTTGCGTTGCGCGGCCCTCTACGTCGTTGTCCTCCTGCTCGGGGCGGTGCTCGTGCACGACGGGGGCAACCCGGACTTCTGGAGGTTCGGGCAGCTCGTGCTCTGGCCCTGGGCCACGGCGCTGGCCGGGATCCTGGCCGACGGGGTCACCGCGCGCGCATCCCGGCCGCCCGGAAAGTCGAGCTAGACTGACGGGACCATGAAGACCGCCATCCTCGTCGTGGTCCCCCTGCTCGCCGCCTCGGTCGCGCTGGCCCAGACAAGAAAGGATGCGGCGGCCCGGCAGGGCCAGGCCAAGGCGAAGGTCGAGACGAGCCACGCCTTCGCCGCGCTGGCCGACTCCTTCGTGAAGGAGTCGCTGGTCCTGTCGCCCGTCAGCGCCTCCTACGCGGGTTACCACAAGCACCCGGGGCCGAAGGGGGAGAGGATCGAGCTGGACGCCCTTCTCGACGACGTGGGCCCCGCCGCCTTCGCCGAGCAGCGCCGCTTCTACGCGGGATGGCGCGAGCGGTTCGCGAAGGAGACGCCGCTCAAGTCGCTCGGCGTGCAGGACGCCGCGGACTTCCGGCTCATCGACGACCAGATCGCGCGGAACCTGCTAGAGCTGGACAGGATCGAGAACTACAAGCACAACCCCACGGTGTTCGTGGAGCTGCTCGGGAACGGGCTCTTCCTGCCGCTGTCCCAGGAGTACGCCTTGCAGGAGACGCGCGTCGGGCACGTGATCTCGCGCATCGAGAAGATCCCGCGCTTCCTGGAGCAGGCGAAGCAGGCGCTGGTGGACGCTGACCCCATCTTCATCAAGGTGGCCGCGGAGGAGAACGACGGCAACGTCGAGCTGGTCGAGAAGACGGTGCCCGCCGAGATCCCCGCGCGCTCGGGGCTGCGCGAGCGGTACGACGCGGTCGCGCCCCGGGCGGTGGCCGCCCTCAAGGACTTCAACCGCTGGATGCAGGAGGACCTGGGCAAGCGGCCCACCACCCGCACGTGGCGCCTGGGCAAGGAGTGGTACGACCCCAAGTTCAAGCTCGTCATGGAGGCGCCGGTCACGCCGGAGCAGATCCTGGCCGACGCGGAGCGCGAGATGACCGAGGTGCGCGCGGAGATGCTGCAGCTCGCGACACCGCTGCACAAGCAGATGTACCCGGACCACACCGACCACGCCGAAGTCTCCGGCACCGACCGCGAGAACCTGATCATCGGCGAGGTGCTGCGCCGCATCTCCGACGACCACCCGAAGCGCGACGAGCTGATGGACGTGGTGAAGAAGGACCTGGAGACGATCACCGCCTTCATCCGCGAGAAGAGCATCGTGTCCCTGAGCGAGCGGCAGAACCTCAAGGTCATTCCCACGCCGCCCTTCATGCGCGGGATCTACTCCGTGGCCGGCTTCGCGGCCCCGCCGCCGCTGGAGCCCACGGCCGAGGCCCAATACTGGGTCACGCCCATCGACCCGTCAGTGCCGGAGGAGAGGGCGGAGTCCAGGCTGCGCGAGTACAACAACTGGGTGCTGAAGTGGCTGACCATCCACGAGGCGCTGCCCGGGCACTACGTCCAGTTCGAGCACGCCAACGACGTGCAGCCGCCCAGCCGCCGCGTCCTGCGCAGCCTCTTCGGCAACGGCGCCTACGTCGAGGGCTGGGCCGAGTACATCGCGCAGGTGATGATGGACGCCGGCTTCCTCGACAACGACCCGCGCTACCGCCTGTCCATGCGCAAGCTCCGGCTGCGGCTGCTGGCCAACGCCATCCTCGACGTGCGCCTGCAGACCATGGGCATGACCGAGGAGCAGGCCATGGAGCTGATGACGAGGCAGGCCTTCCAGACCCAGGCCGAGGCGGAGGGCAAGCTGCAGCGGGCCAAGCTCAGCTCCACGCAGCTCCCGACCTATTACGTCGGGCTGCGCGCCTGGCAGGAGCTGCGGCGCAGGTACGAGGCGAAGAAGGGGAACGCTTTCGACATGCGGGCGTACCACGATCTGGTCCTCGACCAGGGACCGCTGCCCTTCGACGCGCTGGAGACGATCGTGATGGGGGACCGCTGAGCAGGGGCCTCCCGGTCCTGGCCGCGCTCCTGGCCGCGGCGCCGTGCGGGGCCCAGTCCGCCAAGCAGGACCTCCTCTCCAGGAAGCTCGAGGCCGTCGTCGCGCGGGAGGACCGCGACCTGGACGGCGTCCTCGGCGTGGCCATCGTGGACCTGACGTCCGGCCAGGGCTATATGCACAACGCGGACGAGGTCTTCCCGGTCGCCAGCTCGATCAAGCTGGCGGTGCTGGCCGAGCTGTACCACCAGGCGGAGCAGGCCGCGGCCGGGGCCGCGGGCAAGGCCACCCTCACCGACCTCTACACGATGGACGCGGCGGACCTCGTGGAGGACAGCCCGGTGATGGCGGGCCTGACCCCAGGCGTCTCGCGCGTCACCAACCGCGACCTGGACCTGGTGCTCCACCGCGTCGGCCGGGGCGGCATGTCGTCCGTCTTTGCCGCCGAGCA